>JAUVBS010000018.1 GCA_030591105.1 bacterium
ACAGAACGACAGCGCCTGCCCAGACCACCGCCGCTGCGAGTGCGAAGAACTCTCCCATGCCTGACCGTTTCGTCTGGAGCGCCAGCTCCCCACCGATTGCCGCGGAGCCACGGTGAAGCAGCATCCTAGCTGTCCGGACGGCAACCGGCAACCGAGGGCGTACCGATGCGAATCAATCGGGCATTCAAGATCGCTGTCAGGTGCCGATTACATGGGGTAACCAACGCCGCCCCGTAGCCAGAGGTTGCGGCGCTGTGGGTCATCGCCACCAATGAAGCCAACTGGAAGAATCGATGCCCAGAAGCACTCTGGACCGCCAGCGAATCGACGCTAGACGTACGACCGCGACCGGCGACCGGCGCCCCTTGGCGGAACACCTCATGCGCCAGATCGAGCGGCTGCCTCGCTTCACGCGCGTGGTCTCGGAGTTTCTCGTGCTCTCGCGCAAGGAGTACTTCACAACGCGCGAATTCGAGCACGTCATCGCCCGTGAACCTGGTCTGCACGACTGGTTGCTGCGCCAGGCCAACAGCGGATTCTTCAATCTGGTACGGCCGGTTGCGTCGGTGGCTGAGGCGACCGTCGTGATCGGCTTGGACCAGCTGAAGCGGATGGTGTACGCCGCGTGTTCGCGCGATCTGCTCGGTTACCGGATGCGCACCTATCACTTCCCAGGCGACGGCTTCTGGTTGCATGCGCTCGGCGTAGGAATCGTCAGCCACGCACTGAAGGAAAGGATCGCTGACGGCCGGGCCCTACCCGGCGACGAAGCCATGGTGGCCGGGTTGCTGCATGACGTCGGCAAGCGGATCCTCGACCCCGAGCTGATCAAGCGCGGCGGTCAGCGCGCAATCACCCGCGATGAGGAGTTCAGCGTCGCCGGGATCGACCACGCCGAACTGTCTGCCCGCATCGCCGCGATGTGGAATCTGCCGGAAGCCGTAGTCACGGCGATCCGTTACCATCACTTGCCGTGGCGTGATGGGCAGTTGCTCGGCGGCGCCGCGCTGGTGTATCTAGCCGGCGCGCTCTGCGACAGCTGGGGGCTGGGTAAATGGACCTACGCCAAGTTGGGACACGAGCCGCAACTGAGCGGCCATCGTGACCTGCTGAGCGGACTCGGCCTGGACACCGACAACCTACACGATCTGGTGGACGAGTTACGGCCGACGCTGGCCGGTCTGCAGGAAATGCTGCACGCGTGCCGGAGTAATCCGCCAGGGTTGGCGGTAATTGCGTACGACCGCACGACCGACGAGCACACCGAGACTACTCCGGGTCGAACAGATCCTGCCAGCGCCGGTTCGGATCGGCAAACCGAACCGCAGTCGGATCAAAGTGGTCAGGATCGAACGGGCCATCGAGCCACGCGAGCATATCTTCGTAACCGTCGTCGTCGGGATCGCTGAGCGTCGCCAGCATCTGCTCGTAACCAGGAGGTCCACCGCAATCCTCCGGCGGGCACGCACCCTCGCCGCCGAGGCAGACCGGACCGGCCTTGGCGGTCGCCGGATCGCCCAGCGCCTCTAGGCTCACCTCGGGTTGCCAGTCATCGCCGAAATCGTACGTGTACAGAGCCGGCGGCAGATCCGGCAGGAAATATGTGCGCACGGCGTGGGCCCAGCCGGGCAAGACCAGGTCCGAGCCGTGAAAACCGCTGTCGTCGGGTATCCCGAACAAGAGGTGTTCGCCGCTGCGTGGATCGTCCACCGTAAACATGTGCAGGTGCCGATCGTGCCAGCCCATGACGCTCTGGATTGCCACGTGCAGATCCCAGAACGTGGTGTCGTCCGGCACTTCGATGCGTCGCCAAACCGGTCGTGGCATCATCACCAGCTCGATGCGAAAGCGTAGCCTAGGCCGCGGCCGCGTCTGGGGAAAGGGGATGATGTTGTCGGGTGTCTCGTCGGTCATGTTCGTTTGTGTTCCTACTCTGGTGGCGACTGTTCCGCCTCGCGCGACAGTTCACCCACCGCTTCGTCGGCGGCGGTCTGAGCTGCCTTGCGGGCCATATTCCCGATCACTGTCAGCAAGATCAAACCGACGATCAGGCCGGTCAAGGTCAAAAGGTCATCAGCTCGTGACGAGGAGTCCAATCCACCGGCTACCCGGCCGAGACGCCGCGCCGCATAACCCAGGTAGGCCTGGAGTGCCGCACTCGGCAGCACCAGTAAGGTACCCGCCAGGTAAGTCCGCAAGCGCACACCACTGGCGGCCAGCAGATAGCTCGCCAGAGCAAAATTGAGCGGCGAAAGGCGGACCAGAACCATCAGCTTCGCCGCGTCGCGGGCCG
Organism: bacterium; assembly: GCA_030591105.1. Lineage (GTDB taxonomy): Bacteria > Krumholzibacteriota > Krumholzibacteriia > LZORAL124-64-63 > LZORAL124-64-63 > JAUVBS01. Next base: position 2,294 of record JAUVBS010000018.1, read on the forward strand.
CTAGTGTCACGAAGGCGTCGAGCTTCGGCCGCGCGGCCGCATAGGCGAGTACCCGTGTCCGCAAGATACGATGGCCCAGCGGATAGATGAGCGCCGCGGCCAACAGGGCCGCGACCGTCAGTATCAACGAGCCGCCCACCACGCCGAACATCGCCCCGGCGGCGAAACCCAGGACCGATACCGGAAACCCGAACGGGGTGAGAAAAACGTAAACCGCCACGAAGAACACCGGTCCGAAATGGCCCAGTTCGGCGATCAGCTCCTCGATGGCGTCGAAATGGCGTCCGGCATACTGCCCCCCCCAGATCAGCAGCGCCAGCACCAATGCCAGACCGATACCACCCAGCCAGTTGCGCCAGCCGGCTCGCTTATCCGGTGCGGTGCGGTGATCCGGCCCAGCACCGCCCGCTCGTGTGCCTTGGCCGGCGATTACGGCGCCTCCATGCCGAGGAAGAACATCAAGAACGCCCGCTCTTCGGCCGCCTGGGCAATGCGCGTGGTGATGGTCGTACCGCCGCCGTGTCCGGAAGCCTTGCGCACGAGCAAGCAGATCGGCCCGCCACCGCTGTCCGCCGCCTGCAATCGCGCGGTCATCTTCCGGGCGTGCAACGGATCGACACGGGCGTCGTTCTCACTACCGGTCACGATAAACGCAGGGTACCTAACACCTTCTTTCACATTATGATATGGTGAATATTTGTATAAATACTCGAACTGTTCGGGGTCTTCGCTGCTGCCGTATTCTTCGGCCCAGATATTTGCCAGGCCGAACTCGTGATAGTTGACCATATCGAGCAACGGCACGCCGCAACCGACGACCCGGAACAGGTCGGGACGCTGCACCGTGGCCGCGCCGACGAGCAGACCACCGTTGCTGCCGCCACGGATCGCCAGCTTGGCGGCACTGGTGTAGCCCTGCGCGATCAGGTATTCGGCCGCCGCGATGAAGTCGTCGAACACGTTTTGCTTGTTGGCGAGCATGCCCGCTTCGTGCCACTCGCGTCCGTACTCGCCACCGCCGCGCAAGTTGGGTATGGCATAAACACCACCCGCCTCGAGCCAGACCAGTGCCGAGGTTGAGAAGCGAGGTCGCATCGATATATCGAAACCGCCGTAGCCGCCGAGCAGGGTCGGATTGGTACCGTCGCGCTGCAAATCCTTGCGGTGGACGATGAACATCGAAATCGGTGTACCGTCACGTGATTCGTACCACACCTGTTCGGCGACCACATCGTCCACGTCGACCTCGACCGGGAACTCGCGGTACACCTCCAACTCGTCGCGATCGGGATGGTACTTGAAGGTGGTCGTTGGAAACGAGAACGAGGAGAAGCGCACCCACACCTCCGGCTGACTCCAGCGGCCGCTCACCGACGCGGTGCCGATGGTCGGTAGCGGTAAATCACGCAGGTAGTTGCCCGCGAGATCGTAGATCTTGATCTGCGTGAAGGCGTTGTGGCTGTATCTGGCGTAAATCAAACCGTTGATCGCCGCGATGTGTTCGAGCTTGTCCTGAGGATCTTCGGGGATGAAAACCCGCCACTGCTCGCGCTCGGGCTGGTCGACGTCGGTGATGTAGACCATCTTGCGCGGGGCGTCGGCGTTCGTGGTGATCAGGATCTTACCGTCGATGATGTCGACACCGTACTCGTCGGTCATGCCGACGGCCAACGGCGTCGGCTTGCCTGTGCTGCCGGTGCGCTGGTACCACAAGTCGTTGGCGTTGAACAGGCCGCGGTAGTAGACGATGTACGCGCCATCTTCGGTCACCGAGACTGAATGCCAGTATTCCTTGACCTCGTCATGGGAAAAGACTTTCACGTCTTGCTCCGTCGATGTGCCGAGCCGGTGCAGCCACGCGCTGTGCCAATATTCGTGCTCACCCTCAGGCACCTCTTCGGCCAACGGCTTGCAGGTGTAATAGAAGCCGGAATCGTCGGGCAACCAGCTACCAACGCTCTGTTTCCAGCCGCGTAGACGGTCGGGGAGGATATCTCCGGTCTCGAGATCCAACACCTGCACGATCGGATTCTCATCACCGCCGTGAGCGGTTCCGTAAGCGACGAAGCGGCCGGCCCGGCTGGGCCTTACACCCGCGAGTTGTTCGGCCGGGTCCCACTGGTTGGGGTCCAGCACGACCTGAGGCTCAGCTCCCTCGCGCTCGCGGGTTACGAAGGCCCACTTTTCTTCATCCTTGTTCTTCGTCCAGTAGAAGAGCCGGTCGCCGGCGAGCACACGTATCGGCACACTTTCGTCGTCGTAGCGCCACAGCACATCGAAGCGCGAGATCAACCACTCTTTTTGCGGCATGATGTCGATGATCGAATGCGTGAAGGTCTCCTCGGTCTCGGTCCACGCAACGACTTCCGGATCGTCGGCATTTTCGAGCCAACGGTACGGATCGACGATGATCGTGCCGTGATAGTCATCGCTGACGGGGATCTGCTTCGTCGGTGGATAGTCGTAAGCCGTTGGTGACGGAGATTGGGTGACGGCGGCGGTAGGAGCGCCGGGAGCCTCCGCTTGCGTTGCGGCGCCAGCGGACGGTGCCGTTTCAGTGGCCACCTGGGATTTCTGCCGGCCCGAGCAGGCCGCTACGGCCGTGACCAACGCCAAAATGAGGATCCAGACCAACGGGCGTCGCAACATGTTATTCTCCTTTGGCTCCCGAAAAGGTACGTCAGACCAGATTCGGCCCGACGATTGTACGCCGCGTCGCCGCCGTAGCAAAGACTTAGATCGACCGTTTCCTGGGTATAACCCTTGCTATACTCGGGGACAACTCGCTGAGATCACGGCAGGAGGTTGCAGCTATGAATCGCGGAACTGAACCGCTGCACGGCCCCCCCACTAGTGCGACACGGTATGTGGGTGACCGGACCGACGAACCGTCGGCGGCCGACGTCATGCGCATGCCCGAATTCACGCTTTTCGCGGGTGTGCTCTTCCTGGTGTTGGCCTATCTGGTCTATTTTACCCCCGAACTGCCGCAGCAGATCGCCACACATTTCGACAGTGCCGGACACGCCAACGGTTGGTCGAACCGCGACACGTTCGTCTGGCTGTACGGCGGCATGCTGGTCTTCATGGCGATGATGTTCGGCGGAATGGCGACAACGGTCGGCAAGGTTCCGACTTCGCTGTGGAGCTTCCCGAACCGCGACTGGTGGCTCACTGGCGCACGCGCCAGCGCGACCCGGCGCTATCTGGCCCGCTGGCTACTGCGCTTCGGCAGCGCCATGTCGCTGTTCATGGGCGTGACGCTCTACCAGATCGTACAGGCAAACCAGGCACACACCGCCCGCCTCGGTGATGGTTTCTGGTTCGCTTTCACGTTGTTCATGGCCTACACGCTGTTCGAGTCCGGCCGATTGATTTGGCGATTTTGCAACGGCCTGCCCGGGCCGACGCCGTAGCCACCACCGGCCATCGATAACCACGACGGGTAAGCGCAAACCGCAACCGGGACGCCGCGCTGACGGGCGAAACGCCTCGCCGCCATCCTCGTTCGGTCGCTCGGCAGCGCATTCGGCTGCCACCAGATACTCCTGGTTCACTGCCCAATCACCCCAATTTCTCGCCAATTGGGCAATTCCGCCGCCCAGCCCACCGCTGGCACAATCCTTTCAAGGAACAACGGGAAACTGTCGGACAGAACCGGTTGCGACCAGGGAGCTGAAGGATGCGGATCATCGCCGTCGCCATGACCAAGGGTGGGGTAGGCAAGACCACCACTGCAATCAACGTCGCCCACGGGTTGGCGTTGCGCGGCAGACGCGTATTGCTGGTCGACACCGATACCCAGGGGCAGTGTGCCAAAGCGCTCGGCATCCAGCCCGACTTCACGCTGGCAGAAGTGCTGACCGGACAGGTCACCGCCGCTGAAGCCGCGCTGAAGACCCGCAACAATCTGCACCTGATCGCGAGCGACTTCCACTTGTCCGGTCCGGCTCTCGGCATCGCCCGCCGCGAGCACGACGGACACGCGATTTTGAAACGAGCGCTCTCTGGAACGGCCAGTCGTTACGACTACGTGATCCTCGACGCAGCCCCGGGCTTCGATCCGTTGGCGATCAACGTCCTCGCCTACGCTCAGGAAGTGATCGGTCCGGTGGCGCTCGAACCGGCGGCCATGGTCGGTATGCTCGACTTCGTACGGCACCTCGATCGGATCTCCCGCCACAACCGCAAGTTGAACCTCAGATACGTACTGCCGACCTTTCTTGACGCCCGCGCCCGGCAACCGGCGTCGATGCTCGCCCAGCTGCGCGATCATTTCGGCGATGCGGTCTGCCAGCCGATCCGGGTCAACGTGCAACTGGCCGAGTCCTTCGGCTGGCACCAGACGATTTTCGAGTACGCACCGAGTTCGCGCGGCGCTGCCGATTACACCGCACTGGTCGAACGTATCGTGGCCGACGAAACCGATGCGAAGAAACCACGCCCGGACATCCGTGTCTGCCAGTCCTCGGTCAGCAACAGTTAGGCGGGTATAGCATGGCCAAGCCGATATCCAACATCATGGACGACTTGTTGTTCCACACGATGCCCGATAACCACGCCGCCCCGGCACAGCGTGATGACAACGCCGACCGCGCGCAGCAAATCGCCGACTGGACGCCACCGGATTGGGGCTGTGACGATACTGGTCACCAGACCGGTCTCACCATCCATCCGGACCGCTTACAGGCCCTGCGTGACTATGCCGCGGCCGAAAGGTTATCGTTACGCGATGCCGTCGACTGCGCTCTGGCGCTACTGCTCAACCTACCTCGTCCTTGATACCGCCCGCCGGCACACCTACAATCGGCGCTCGCCAGCTTCGCACCCGAACCCCAGAGGGACGCCGTGCAACGAGCGCTCACATTCCTGTTGGTTCTGCTTGCGGCCAACAACGCGATCGGCCAAGAAAGCAACACTACGCCTGAGCAGCTACTGAGTAGCCTGACCCCCGCCGAGAAGGCAGGCCAGATGATCATCGTCTACAACACCGATGTCGATTTCCTGCGCGAGTATAACGTCGGGGGGATCATCCTCTTCAAACCGATGGTGACCGACAGTTTGCTGCTCGAGCGGGAGCTCGCGCAAAAGCAACGGGCCATGGCCATCCCGTTACTGGTCTGCATCGATCAGGAGGGCGGAACGATCAACCGGCTGGGTAACCTCGCACGCTTTGCCGCGACGCCGGCGGCCGAGGAGCTGACCCGACTCCCTGATCGCGTCGTTCGCTCCGGTGCGGCCGAGTTGACCGACTTTCTGCTGAGCGTCGGTATCAACATCAACTTTGCGCCGTGCCTCGATCCTGCCCGCAGCCTGGCTACCGGCCAGCCAACCTATATGGCAGTCAATCAACGGTCGTTCGGGGACAGCCCCGCGCTCATTACCCGCAAGGCCGGCGCGTTCTTGAGCGGGGTCAACCAGGCCGGTGGACTGGCGGTGGTCAAACACTTCCCCGGTTACGACGCACCACAGAACAGCGACCAACGCCTAACCGTCTCGCCGGCGTCCGCCGAAGCCATCGCGCAATACTTACTGCCGTTCGCGGAGCTCGCGCCGTCGTGCGACGGCGTGATGATGAGCAACATCGTCTACAGCGAACTCGATTCGCTCCCGGCGGTCCTCTCCGCGCGTGTGGTCGCCTGGGCCCGCTCCCTTTACGGCGACGGTCTGATCGTCACCGACGATCTGTGGGCGGTGTCGGTGCGGCAGGTGGTCGATCCGGCGATCACCAGCCTGCGCCAGGAGACCTCCGACCGCAAATTCGCCGTACTCGTCGAGATGGCGGTCCTCGCCGGCAACGACATGCTGCTGATCACTTACCCCGACAAAGTCCCGGTCATGATCGAGGCGATCACCCAGCTCATGGAGCGGAATCACCGGGCACAGCAGTCCGTAGACGCCGCGGTGTTGCGGATCTTACGGTTGAAGCAGAAGTTGCGAGACGAATTCTAATCGCCGATCAGTTCGCGTATCTTGGCGATGAAAGTGACAGGATCGACCGGCTTATCCACGAACATCTCCGGTCTGACATCTCCGTCCTCGCGCATATCCTGGATCGCCTTGCGTAGAGACTCCCGGAGGCTGTCGTACGGTCGCGCGAAGGTGTCCTCCGCCTCGGCGTCCACATCGTCGAGGGAGGCGGCGACACCGGTGAGCATCAATACCGGGATATCGCGCAACTCTTCGTCCTTCTTCAACTGCTTGAACAGTACGAAACCGGTCTTTTTCGGCATCATCACGTCGAGGATGATGAGGTCGACCTTGTTCTGTTTGAGCTTTTCCATACCCTCGCGGCCGTCGTAGGCGGCGAGTGAGTCGTATCCGTTCTCGTCCAGAATAACCTCGAGAAACTTCACTGCATTTTCATCGTCGTCGATGATCATGACCATCTTACTCATCCGACTGTCCCCCGTTTTGCTCAGGTATTGAGCGGTAAGGTGATCCGAAAAAGCGCGCCCTGGTCCGGTTCGGATTCTACAGTAATCTTCCCGTCGTGCAAGTCGATTATACGTGAGGTGAGCGCCAAGCCCAACCCCGTACCCCACTTCTTTTTCGTGCTGAAGAACGGCGTGAAAACATTCTCCAGGACTTCTTGTGTCATACCATCTCCGTTGTCCTGGATCTCAATAACCGCTCCTCTGCGCTTCTGCGTGAGGCTCACGCGGATGACTATTTCCGGCGTTTCGCCTGCGGTGTAGTCCTTCAGATCGCAAGCATCCAGGGCATTCGACACGATGTCCATCAGCACCATATGTATCAAGCGGGGATCGCAAGCCACCTCCGGCAAGGAATCATCGACCTCGGTACGGATCGCAACCGAGCGTTCTTGCGCGGTGTGACTGGTGGCCACAACGATTTGCCCGACCAGGTCGGTCAGATCGATGGACTCGGGTTCGATCTTCCACTCCCGAGCATATTTGAGCATGCTCAACGAGAGATCGCTGATACGCGCCAGTCCCACCTCGATCATATCGCATCCCTCGCGGATCCGTTGCTGCTGATCGTTTTTCTGCCCGACCCGGACGATGTACAGACCACCGCGCAACGTGTTCAGCATGTTCTTGACGGCGTGCTGGATCGCGGTGACGGCCCGGCCGATGGCGGCGGCCTGTTCGGCTTGCATCAGTTTCCTCTGTAGCTCCTTCTCGATCGTGATGTCCTTGCTGATACCCAAAGTGCCTATCAGATCTCCGGTCCGATTCCACAGGCGGGACAAGGTCAACAGTACGTAACGGATCTCGCCGTCCTTGGTCTTGAATCGGGTTTCCCAGTTGGCCACACTGTCCTGTCCCTGGAGTTTGGCAATGGCCACATCTCTCTCTTGGGGGTCAGCGAAAAGTATCTCGACTCGCTGACCGACGACCTCCATCCTTTGATAGCCCAGCGTTTTTTCCGCTCCGCGATTGAAGGTCTGAATGAAACCCTTGGTGTTGACCGTGATGATGAGGTCCGCGGAATTTTCGACGATTCCCTCCAGATAATCCCGGGCTCTCTGGAGTTCCCGCTGATGGGCCTGGATTTGATCGGCCAGGTCGTTGAATTCATCTTCCACCAGGCCGATCTCGTCGTCCCCCACCGCCGGGAAGCGGAAGTCCAGGTTACCCGCGGCCATGGTACCGATACCGACAACCAAGCGGCGTAACGGCTGGGCGAGGATCCAGCGAAACATCACCAGCGACACGCCGATGGCCAGACAGATCGCCACCAGCGCAGCCATTGCCAGTAGGCGATGCAAATCCCGCATGAGATCATCGAAACTCGCCAGCGAGTACTCCGTGCGCAGGATACCCAGAACCGGTCCGGACTCCGCGTGGACATGGCAGGCAGCGTTGCGGCACCCGGGTTCGTTGCGCAGCGGCGTGACGACACGGAGAATCCGGTTGCCGCTACTGCCGGCCACAACCTCGGCTCGTGCTTCCAGGGCAGTGTCCGCCAGATCGTCGGTCACGTGACAGAGCCGGCAAGAGCGATCGCCGATGTCCAGTTGGGTCCCCGGTATCTGCAATCGCGATACAGCTACCTCACCCGCAGGATGAGAAACGAGACTGATATCGTGGTAGGTCGTACTCCGATGAGACATCTCGGCGATGAAATCCAGTGCTCCTTCATTGTTACCACTCATCATCAATTCATCGATGCCACTTACGATCGATTCGGCATTGAATTGCATGATGCTGCGGGCTGCTTCGAGGGAGTATTTTCGGCTGAGGCGGTTGCTGACCAAACCGGTGCCCAGGATCACCACCGCGACGATGGCCAGAACCGCAACGCTCAGTTTCCAGGCCAGCCGATTGCGTCGTCGCATGGGAGCGGCCATCAGTCGTTCGCCGGACCGGTGGCCCCGGACTCGGCTGAGGAAAATCGCCTCTGTGTTCTGGCCTCTGTCGGTAGCAGGTCGAGTACTTTCAAGCCCAAAGCAAACGCCAGGCCGATGATCCCGAAAACACCCAGAGCCTGGAGTACTTCGAGCAGAGTGATGTGATAGGCCACGACGCCTTCTTCGAGGAATCTACCGGAGACCTCCATACCCGGAAACAGAGTTGGTGCGTAGGTCTGCCCGGGGATCACGATGAGATATCTCTCACACATCACACCGAGTACCACCAAGATCGCCGAAAAAAGAATCCAAGGTATCGATGTCCCGGTCGCCCGTTTGAATAGCAAGATCGCCGGGATGATCGACCCGACGATGATCAAGCCAAACCAGAACAGCACACTATGAAAACCCCCGAACAAGAAGGACCTGGCCGCCTCCCGGGATTCGATCAGGTAATAGCGATGTCCATTCTCGATCAATATTACATACATCGCCAAGACAATGAATACCGCCAGGAGCCGGCCTAGCCAGATCACGAGCCCGTCGTCCAGAGGTCGTTTCGTCAATCTGAACAGCCCGACCAGGACGAGTATCATCAGGGCAGCACCAGATGAAAGAGCTGCGGCGACGAAACTCGCTGGCAGCAGGGGCGAATTGTAAAGCTCCCGCGGTGTCAAAGCGAAGATCCCGCCGGTACCGGTATGGACGCTGAGCGCCCAGAGAACGACGGTGACCGAAGCGACCTTCGTCAACTTGCCTTTCTCCTTGAACAGGGCCCACAGGTATATGATACAGATCATGATATGGCCCATGTATAGAGCCGGATTGATGGAAAACATCGAGCTGAAATTGGAATGTGTGAACGGCTGAATGAAGGCCCGATCGATCCTGCCTTGATCGGTGATGATCGATAATAGCCCTGCGATCAAGAAAAGCATGGCGAGATACGCGGCGATTCTCGCAAACGGCTTGTACTCGATCTTCCCGAAAACGCCGTAGAGACCGGATACCACCAGAGAGCCCGCCGACAACCCGATGTAGAAGACGGCCATGATGATCTGCAGTCCCCACGGAATGCGGTTGGTCATCCCCGATAGATAGATCCCCCGGGTACACATGAGGTAAACCGAAACAAAGCCGCCGACGACGAACGTGGCGAGCACGAGCAACAATAAGTAGTAACCCTTCGAGTTACCGTCGATCGTTCGGTAGTGGATTTCCATGCCGTTGCCCCATATCGACGAACCTAAAGGCCGATGTAATATACCTTCGGCTCTGTGCCCAGATCTTCCCGCAAACGCTTGACCGTGTTGTCAGCGATCAACTGAGAGACATCGCTTTGCGGATCGTTCAAATCGCCCACGTACAACGCTCCCGGCCCGTTCTGACGGCAGGCGGCGACGCAGGCCGGTTGCCGACCCTGGTCCAGCAAATGCGCGCAGAAGGTGCACGACTCCGCTACGCCGTGGGACCGCTTGGGGTACTCCTTGTTGGGCCATTCGTGGTTCTCTTTGTAGTTGAAGTACCGGGCATTATACGGGCAGGCGATCATACAGTACCGGCAACCCATGCACCGGTGGTGATCGACTACGACGATACCGTCGTCACGCTTGTAGGTCGCTTGGACCGGGCAGACTTGCACGCAGGGCGGATTATCGCAGTGGTTACACAGCAGCGGCACCGACTTTTCCATGGACCGGGCGGGATCCTTACTCGCGATCTCCACCTTGCGGATCCAGTAGATATCCCACCTCTTATCGCCGTGGAGCGCGACGTTATTCTCCTGCCGGCACGCGTCCAGGCACACGTGGCAATCCGGTGAACATTTGTTGAGGTCGATCACCATCCCCCAGCGGCGCCGGACCGCCGAACCGGTGTCGCTCGCTTTACTCACGTCCGGTGCCGTGAGCACGCGTAGTCCGTAGACACCGGAAGTCCCCGCCAGCAGCACGCCGCCCGTTTTCAGGAAATCCCTTCTATCCATCGTGTCCCTCACCTGATGGTGTGTCCGGCGTTTCGGGATAGTAGTGACAGCCGAAACAGTCCGGG
>JAUVBS010000453.1 GCA_030591105.1 bacterium
CGTCGATGGTGGCGAACTCCGCTTCCGAAGAGAACGCCATGTGATTCGGTAGCTCGATCTGCCACAACAGTTGCGGACTGGCGGGTGCAGTGACGTCGAGAGCAAAATAGCCCGCACCACCTTCGCGCCCACCGCAGACCAGGACCGTACGCCAGACGCCGTGCAACTTGACGTCCTGGACTGCCGAAGTCTGGTCCACGCTGTAGGTGTGGCAGTAGAAGGGCGCGGCGATCTCCTGCAGCTTGGGCAGGGCGAACTCCGGTATGAAAGCCCACGCCTCGTGTCCACTCGAAACGTAGAAGGCGTGGAGCATCCCGTCGTTACCGCCGACGTAGACCATCTTGGTCCGGTTGGCGTTGGCCGCCATGAACGACATGTAGTCCTCGTCGACCCGGAAATCGGCCGGCGAGCCGATCACCACCGGAGTGGAGTGGATGATGTCGCCCAGCTTCCAGCCGCCGCGGTCGCGGTAAGGCGCCACGTCTTCGCCGCGCGTCCACGCGATCAGGTCAGCGGCGATTGCTGCATCCGCAACGCCCATGGCAGTGCTCAGATTTCCTGCCTGGCCAGTCACGAAATCGTACCTGTTGGCGCCGATCGCCGTGAAGATATCGCGGTCATTGGCCGCACGGTTCGACAGGGTGTACCCCGCTTCCCAGATCGCCGGGCTGCCGATTTCGTACGGCAGATCGAACGCCTCGAGGAAACCGGTCCACTCGCCCGGCATGAACTTACCGCGGAACAGACGGTCGTCGGTGCCGCGCTCGGTCGAGACCACCGCCACCGCAGCACCGGAGGAAATACGGCTGATGACGTCCAGCATGATCAACTCGAGGCTCAACCACAGCTCGGCCGCGTCCATGGCCAACAGGTAGAGGCCGTCGCCGTTGATGGCCGTGTCCTCGAGGATGGCTGCGTCGATACCGAAACCGACGGCGTAGGTCACCACGTTCTGGCCGTCCTCCCAGCTCTCGCCGGGTCGGCCGAGGTCATCACGCAAGTCGGTGTGTCGCATGTAGTAGGCTATGTCGTCCATGTGATCGCTGCAGTTGTAAGAGTCGGGATCCGGCGCGCCCATGCTGGTACAAGTGCCCGGGTCATGGCCATCGCCGTCGGCGTCCCACAGATACAGGCTCACGTCGCGGTCCTGGGTCGGAAACCCGTCGGTCATGACGATGATGAAGTTCTGCTGGCAGTGGTACTGGATGGCGTCACCGGACGTATCGCTCACGAAATAATTGAGCAAGGTCTCCATCGATTCGCCCAGCGGCGTCCAGGAGTTCGCCACGATACCCTCGACCTGCGCACACAGCGAGACCGGATTGACCCCGCACTTGCCGATGATGTTGCCGCCTTTATCGCCGTTGAATACGGTCAAGCCCAAGCGTATGCCTTCGGTGCGAGTGATGATGTCGAGCACCACCTCTTTCGCAACCTGAATACGGGTAACCTGCGGTATGCTCAACCGCTGCTCTTCGGTGGCGTGCCAGAAGACCCAGTTGAGGTAGTTGCCCCAGTAACGAGCGCTGGTTTTGTCCGACGCCACCAAGTAGGCGCTGACCCCGTTCTGGGTGACCCACCCGGACTTCGAGATGTAATAGGTCGAACCACTGCTATAGCCACCTGCCCAGGTAACATCGTGGTTGTATTCGGGATGGTGGATCACGTGGTTCATCGACCCCGAGTTGTCGAACAGGAACATCACGTTGGCCTCGACGTTCGATTCCTGTACGAAGAGAGGTACCTGGCAGACTTGAGCAACGGCCACGGGCGCCGCCGCGCCGAGCGTCAGTAACGCCACGCCGATGGCAACCACTCTCGCAACCCGTCCGGTGCGCTTGACCCGTTCCATGGCTCGTTCCTTTCGTCCGTCTAACCCGGCTCGACTAGCCGGGGACCAGGCGCCGTCGTGTCTCGGTGACACGGCACCTTATTACCGAGGGAAATCCTCCGTGATAACCTCAACGCGCCCACTTGCGATGGCCGCTTCCAGATCGATCGGTATCGTGCTGGCGGTTTTCTGATACGGGTCGAGCAAGCTACAGGTGTGCACCACCAGGCTCGACCCGACGTAGTGACCGCTCAAGAGGACCGGCCGGCCCTCGCGTAGATCACCCGTCTGAACGCCAGTGACCTTGTCGAACACGACACTCTGGCGTGTGAACACCAGTGCGGTCTCGCCGTCGAGTGTCCAGCGGCTAAAGGCGTCGCGCTGCAAGGTACCGCGCTCGAAGTGCAGCATCGGCGCCTTGTCCAGCCGCTGCGCCTTTTGCGGTTGGTCGCAACTGCTCTGATATGTCCCCGCACTGCCGACTGCCGCGGCCAACAGCATCACCATCAGCGTCGCCAATCCCAGCAGCGTA
>JAUVBS010000520.1 GCA_030591105.1 bacterium
CGGTGAGCCGATTAGTCAGAAATTCTAATGGATCGTGAGGCTTGCGGTCAACCTGAATCGACTCCTCAGGCGGGCGGACCGCCCTCAGCGGGTCAAGCTTGCGCCTTGATCTCACGCAATTTCTGAGCGCGTTGGCGCTGGAAATCGCGCATGGCGTCCGCGAAGAAGAACTCGTCGCGGCCGAAGGCGGGGTGAAGATCGTCGAGCCAGGTCGCGGTCGGATCCAGCTCGGCGAAGAACGGCCGGCCGACCCAATCGGGATCGCGGGCCTGCTCGAATTCGAGGGCAAACACGTCTTGACCGTGGATGGTCGCGACTCCGTTGACGACGATCTTGCCCGGTAGCGCGGACATCGACGGCCCGCGCGCGGTGCGGGCCAGACCCGAAACAGAGCTGTGCGCGTCGCGGAAAATCTCCCAGGCGGCTAACAGCGGTACCTCGAAATTGTGGACCGCGCCGGTGTTGCGCTCGACGAACATGTAGTACGGCACCGCACCGAGGGCGACCTCGCGGCTCCAGAGCGTCGCCCAGGTCTCGGCGTCGGCGTTCACATGGCGCACCAGCGGCGATTGGCACCGGATCACCGCACCGGTCTGCAGAATACGCGCCATCGCCCGCCCGACTTCCGGCGGCTCGAGCTCGCGCGGGTGCGAGACGTGCGCCATGAAGGCGAGGTGACGACCGGCCTGACCGACGCGCGTGAACAGCCGTAGCAGATCGTCGCTATCGCGGTCGGTCAGGAAGCGATACGGCCACCAGCTGAGCGACTTCGTCCCGATGCGGATATTCACGACGTGGCGCAGGCGCGGCGAGAGCAGCGGCTCGATGATCCCCTGGAGAAGTCGGGCGCTCATTACCAGCGGGTCGCCGCCGGTGATCAGAACGTCGGTCACCTCCTGGTGCCGCTCGAGGTAATTCACCAGGCTGGTAACATCAGCCGACGCAATCTTCAGATCGGGGTCACCAATGAACTGCGGCCAGCGGAAACAGTAGGTGCAATAGGTATGGCAGGTCTGCCCCGGCCGCGGAAAGAACAGCACCGTCTCGCGGTACTTGTGTTGCAATCCGGGCAGCGGCTCGCCGTCGAGATACGGTACGTTCAGATCGATCTGGCCCGCCGGGTGAGGGTTCAGCTTACGGCGGATGCGACGGACGAGCCGGGCGAGGCGGAGCTGCTGTCCACCCCGAAGTAGGCAGTCGTAAATCAGCTGGAAATCGGCGTCGTCGAGCATGCCGCGTTGCGGAAAGGTCAGGTTGAAAATCGGATCGTCCTGCCAGTTACTCCAGTCGATCAGCTCCTCCACCACGTAGTTGTTCACACGGAAAGGAAACACGCACGCGGCCGCGGCGATGCTTCTGCGGTCAGCCGGTGTCAAGCGCTGCAGTTGATCGATACGCTGCAGGTCCCTGGGCCCGTACAGGCGCAACTTACGGGGTCGTGTGTAGGTACAGCGAATCATGATCCAATACCTAACGTTCTGTCGTACAGAGTCCTGGCGATCGATCCGTCGGTATAATTGTTAGCAGAATCACAAGATAGAGGCAGGGTACGGACCCCGCCTCTCGACACCGGTGGCCACCGAGACCCGTGCGCCCGTTACCAACACCATCACTGGCCCTCCGGCCGAAGATCGTGCTACTTTAGCCCGTTCGACGGATCAGCAACGGAGGACAG
>JAUVBS010000431.1 GCA_030591105.1 bacterium
AGTGCGGAGTGCGCCGCCACAGGAGGTGGCGGCAAACGCCCCCATGACCAAGGGGTTGGACTATCCGCCCCAAGCCACCCCCTGTATTAAACTATGAGCTTTAAAAGCGCCGATTCCTGCCGATCCAACCACCATGCAGCAGAGTTTCACGGACATCCTCCAGGCCACGTGCCAGGCGGTCAGCGCAGCGTTTGCCCGGTCCCGGGTGGCGCGCGATAATGCGGGCGATCTACAGCAGATCGGACCGCGCGAACGCCAATACGACGTGGTGGCGGCGGTCCACTACGGCGCCGGGGATCTGCGCCGGATCATTCTCGGTTGCGACCGATCGCTGGCGCAGGCTTTTGGTCCGGAGGCGGTGTTGCCCACGGCTGAATCGCCGGCGGATCTGGCCGAAGAAAGCGACCCGGCCCGGCTGGGGTTGGGGCTGTTCGCGGCGAATCTCCAGCGGGCCCTCGCGCCTCAGCTCGCGCTTGCCGACCGTGCTCAGCGTTTCTTACTTCACGACAGTTCGATCTTCAGGGTCCGAGCCCAGGGTGCCCGCAACTTTCTGTTACGCGCGCCGACAGCCGCGGGAGATCTGCACGTACTTGTCGATCTCGAGCCGCGTGCGGTCCGTCGCAATCCGTTCACCGGCACCGGACTGCGTTCGGGTAGCACGATCGTCGACACCGAGTCGGACATGGGTATCGTCGATCCGGAGGTGATCGCCAAGATCATGGCCCACCTGGCGCAGAACGAGGCGGACGTAGAGTTGAAGGTCTCCGTCAGCCGCGATCGTGTCGGTCTGTTACCCGCGACGGTTCTGGCCGGTGATCTCGATGCGGCCGGCCACAGTCTGGTCATCACCGCTGCCGGGCTCGGCGGCCGTCTCTCCGAGTGGATCGCCGGGGCGGAGATCGAGATCGTTTTCATCGTCCAGGATAAGTTGCTGCAGTGCGTCTGCCGAGTGGAGGAACTGACCCGCAGTGATCTCGACGACGATATCACTTTGCCGTTACTGAGGCTGGGCTTTCCCGACCGGGTGACGTTCGGCCAGCGCCGCGGCGCCTTCCGTATCGTGCCTCACGACCGTCTGCAAGGCACCATCCGCCGCCGTTCGGTTGCGGGCGAGAATACCGGGGGCCAAGACTTCCCGATACGAATCGTCGACGTCAGCTTCACCGGTTTTCAGGTGGTCATGACGAGCAATACGCTGCTGTCGGGTTTCAAGTGGGGGACGCCGGTCACCGGCCGGATCGAGCTGCCGTTACCCTACGATGCGATCACCGTGCCGGGTACCGTCCGCCGCCTGACGCTCTTACCAGACAAGGCGGGACGCAAGGCGGTCAGTCTGGGTATCGAGTTCGAAGACGATGGGTCGCAGGATCCCGATGTGCTGTCGACGCTGCGCGCCTTCGTCCAGGACCACCAGCGCAAGAACCTCGAGGGCGAGGTGCAGGTCACTCCCTGCTTGGTCTGATCTTCCGCTCAAGCGATGGCTGCTGTCGCCGCACGGCAGGAGCGGACGAGGTAGCCGTTACCGGCCAGCCGTCCCACCACGAATGCCATGGCCGCCGCCGTTGCTCCCACCAGGTGTAAGCCGCCGATGGTCAACAAGAGTGTCGCCATGAGACCGACGACCTCGAACCCCGAAGCCCAGATGATCGGCTCGGTACGGCGGCTATTGACCAGCAGTACGCGCTGCCACGCCAGCAAGACCGACAACGCCGGCATGACGATCAATATCCGGGCCGGTCCGATGGCGAAGCCAGCCAGTTCTGCGCTCAAACCGGATATCTGGCGGAACCAGACATCAGCCAGTGGCGTCAACACGATGGCTGCCAAGCCGAGTGAGGCGGCTAGCGCCAGACCGACGGCGAAACGACGGGCCGGCCGGAAATTTTCTCGGCCGTTGGCGAGTAGAGTGATCGCCACTTCCTGGTAGCTCAGGCCGGCGGTCCGGAAGATGAAGACCAGCGAGTTGATCACCGGCAGCACAGCCAGCGATTCGAGCGAGTACGGGGCCTTCCCCATGAAGAAAGTCACGACGGGGTGGGCGGCCAGTGAAATGGTCGAGGTCAGCGCCAGTGGCAGGTAGAAGCGTGTGATACCGAGGTAGGTCAGTGCGGTGCGATCGGGGTCCCCGGTGGCGGCGGCCGTTACGGCCTGGTCGTCGACCGAGCTGGTGTCGGCCACGGCCCGGCTCCGCAGCCGGTTCACGGTGCCGCGTGCCATCAGCCGGCTCGCGATCGCCTCTGCGCAGACGCCGGCCGTGAGTGCGCCAGCGCCGACCACGGCACCCGGCAAATGGCCGAACTGGAATAGTAGCCCAGCGGTACTGGCCATGGTCGCGATCCGGATCACGGTGCCGACCGCGACCAGCCGTGTCAGCCCGTGACGGATCAAGATTCCCTGGTAGAACCGGCGGTAACCGATGGCGGCCGGCCAGGGGAGCAGGATTATCAAGGCGGTGTGCGTCAGATCGGTGACCGTCGGATCGAGTCCGATCACCCGTTGGGTCAACCACGGGAAGAATGG
>JAUVBS010000272.1 GCA_030591105.1 bacterium
CTCCGAAAGCCCGATGACGAGGTAGGTTATATCTGCGAATATTTTAAACCTCGCATATAATAACCCCATCGGTGACCGTGTCAAGGGTTGTCGCAACCGGTCCACTGGTATTAATTGGCTTGTGCGGTCTTAATCGTATCTCTCCGTTATCGCCCCAGAATGTGAATCCGGGGCGGATAGGATAACCCCTTGGTAATGGGGCCTCACGAAGGCTCCGTAGCCAGGATGGCGAAGGAGCCGTAGTGCAGAGTGAGCCGCCACAGGAGGTGGCGGCAAACGCCCCCATTACCAAGGGGTTACCCTATCCGCCCCACGGCGCTGCTCATGGCAAAACCGCATAAGACACGATTCGGACCGCACAACCGATCCAGATAGAATCGGTACGGAGGCCCACTCTTGACCACTGACAACCGCCAGCTATTGATCGCCAGCCCGCGCGGATTCTGTGCCGGTGTGGTCCGCGCCATCGACGTAGTCGAACAGCTCCTGGCGGCGGTCGGCACACCGCTGTATGTGCGCAAGGAGATCGTACACAACCAGGCGGTGGTCGCCGATTTTCGGCGGCGCGGCGTCGTGTTCGTCGATGATCTGGAGGAAGTACCAGACGGCGGAACCGTCGTTTTCAGTGCGCACGGTATTTCTCCCGAGGTCAAACAGACGGCGGAGAAACGAGGTCTACGCTACATCGACGCGACCTGCCCGCTGGTAACCAAGGTCCACCGAGAAGTGATCCGGCACGCGCAGGCGGGCCGACAGGTGGTGCTGATCGGCCACGCCGGCCACGACGAAGTACTCGGCACCATGGGCGAAGCGCCCGACAAGATCACTTTGGTGACCGACGTCGGCGACGTCGCCACCCTCAGCTACCCTCCCGGGACCGAGGTCGCCTACGTGACGCAGACCACCTTGAGCGTCGATGAGACCCGTACCATCGTCAACGCACTGAAGAGGCGTTTTCCCGATCTGATCGAGTCGCGCAAGAGCGATATCTGTTACGCCACCCAGAACCGGCAGGACGCCGTCAAAGCACTCACCGCCCGCGGCGCCACACACCTGCTGGTCGTGGGTTCGCGCAACAGCAGCAATAGCCGACGCTTATGCGAGGTAGCGAGGAACGAGGGTGCGACCGCCAGCCTCGTCGATGGCCCACAAGACATCGACCTGGACCTCCTGCAGCCGCACACACTGCTGGGGCTCACTGCCGGCGCCTCGGCGCCCGAGCACCTCGTACGCGAGGTTGAAACGCGCCTGGCAGCTGCCGGCTGGGAACCGCAACAGGTCGTCTCAATGGTGGAGAACGTCAGGTTCGAGCTGCCGCGCGGATTACCTCGCCCGACCATTGATGAGTAGTCGGGACCATCGAGACTATCGAGACTATCGAGTTTGATAGCTCTTAAACTTTGACATTTAATGGAATCGATTCTATTCTACTATCCGCAACATCACGGCGCGGCACCCCACTCTCCACCGAGGTTCGGCATGGAAAAGAAACTCTACGAGATGCAGGCAGAGCTCTGCAAGACGTTATCGAATCCCAAACGGTTGGAGATTCTGGATATTCTGAAGGAACAGGGAGAGATCTCGGTCAACAGCTTGGCTGAAATACTGGCGATTCCCAAGGCCAACACATCGCAACATCTGGCGGTACTACGGCAGGCGGGCGTGGTCAACACGCGCAAGGACGGCATAAACGTCTACTACAGCTTACGTTCGGAGAAGATATCGGAAGCTTGCTCATTAACCCGCCAGATTCTACTCGAGCGCCTGGAGGATCACGTCGAGCTGACCGATCTGATCAAGAGAACCTCGACCTGACAACAGATATTATTCCTGATCAATAGCGAATCAGCTGCCAACGGTCGCCGACAGTTCGTGCACCAGCGCGGCGACCTCACTGACCGACAGCTCGCCGCGTTTCAACCGCGGTGCCACCGCCTGGTGTACTCTCTCCTGCAGACTCTCGTCAGCCAGAGGTGTGCGCCGGTCGATATAGCCGTGTTCGGTCAGATAGCGGGCCACCGACCGCGCCTTCTCCTGGCGAAACCCCTTCACTTCTCCCGCCTGCAGGCCAGCGACGAGCGTTGCGCCGTCACCACCGGTACGGCGACAGAGCGCCAGGACTTCGGCCAGGAACCGACGGCTCACACAGTCGCTGGCGATGAGCGCTTGCCGGTCGACCGGCCGGCCTCGGCCGATACGCCACGCCGCGAAATATGAGTCGACCACATCGGCGCGGGCGTCGAGCAACGCGGCATCGTCGGTGGCCAGCTCGCTTCTGCGCAGCGGCGACGCGATGCGCCACTGCCCGAGCCTGACGATGTGCTGGCGCAGTAGCGATTCGAGCAGGTCCAGCCGGTCGCGCAACAGGTAGAACAGGTGGATCGAATCGGTCGCGGCAAACGGATCGAGACGCGGCACACCGATCAGTTCTCCGTAGGTCGCCGCGTCTTGGCCACTGCTGGCCGGTACCGTCGGTTGCGGCGGTAGCGCCAGTTCGGCCGCCGAGGCGGCCGCGGCCAGACCGCGCAATTCGCCCAGGTCGACCACCATCGCCTGCGGTCGGCTCTTCTCACGCAGGACCGCTTGCCACCGGGCGATGTCGGCCGGATCGCTGGTCAGGTAAAAAATCTGCCTCTGGTCGGTGGCGACGACCGCGGCAAGGCTCTCCACCACGGCGGCAAATCGCTCGGGATCGGCGGTCGTCAACGACTCGTCGAAAAACAGGGGCAGCGTCTCGTTGGACTCGGCTTCGAGCAGGTAGGCCAGGCGCGCGGCGAGCAGGAGTTGCGCACGTGTACCGGCGGAAAGCTGTTCGAGGCCGAGGCCGCGGCCCGTGGTGGCTTCGGTGACTCTGAAGAGCGCGCCGTCAGTTCCGGTCGCGACGTGCAACTCGTAACTGTCGTGGGTGAACTCACGTAAGAGCTCCCGGGTGCGTTCTAATAGCGGTGGTCGGCTGACCTCTTCATGCTCACTACGCACCGCGGCGAGTAGCGCCCGGCCCAGGGCCGCGTCTTCGGCCGCAACGCAGCGTTCGGTCAGACGATCGGCGGCCGCGGTGTGCGCGGCCAGGGCGCCGGTCAACGCCGCGCCGCCGCGAGCCTGTTTCACCCGCTCAACGATACGCGTGACGCGATCGCGTAACTGTTCGACCTCGCTTGCGAGCCCGTCGTCCCGCACGATGAAGTCATCGAGCTTCTGGCGGCTCAGACTCTCTGGTGCGGGTTCGACCGGCGCACCGAGGGTTGCCTGTACGGCTTCGCGTAGTTGAGCAACCTCACGGATCAACCGTTGCTGTTCGCGCCCGTAGCGCTCGTGTTCGCTCTGGAGCGACCGGTATTCGGTTAGCCGCCGGACCAGATGCGTCGCGCCGTCCACGTCCCCGACCACCAGGTGCAGCCGCTGGTAGATGGCCTGTTCCTTCCGGTCCAGATCTGCCACCTCAGCAGTGATCTGCCGGTGGTGCGCCTGGTCAGCCGCGAGGCTGTCGACCGCCCGCTGGTAGTCGTTGCCGCGCCGTGCGAGATCGCGCAGTCCGGCTTCGGCCGCCGCTGAGTCCGTGCCCGACAACCGTCGCCTCGCTGCCGCGACAGGTGGCAATTGCGACGCAGCGGCACCGCTCGCTTTGGCCTCGGCCGCGGACGGTTCGGCGGACGGTTCGGCGCCGAACGTCTGCAGGAAATCGCCGATGCCGCGGAGGTTCTCCGCGAGCCGGCGTTGCAGGTCGGTGACCCGGCCGGCGGCACCGTCGTACTCCTGGCGCGCAGTGTGGTAGGCAGCGACCCGTCGTGAAAACTCCACCAGCGTCGCGTCCGCTGCTGTCGCATCGAGGCCGCAGCGGCGGATCAATTCCCCGCGGGTTTCCTCGTGCCGAGACAGCAGCAGTGCCAGGTCGGCTTGTTCGGCAGTCAGCCGCTGGCGGAGATCGGCCTTGCCGCGCTCGAGATCGTGAGCGGCCGCGAGATTCTGCAGCCGAGCCAGAATCTGGC
>JAUVBS010000519.1 GCA_030591105.1 bacterium
CCCCTTTGTAGGTGGCCCCGCCAGACATGTACGCGGTATTGTCGCGGACGCGGCAACGCTCGACGTTTCCCGTCGCAAAACGACCGATGTACAGACCGGCGCCCTGGGCGTTGAAGTTATCGTCGAAATCGGAATCGACGACCGTCACGTCGACGTAGCGATCGGGGCTGCCTCTGACCAGAATACCACCACCGTCGCCAGCGGAGGAGCCCGCCTCCAGGTTGCCCACGTTATCGCTGAAGCGGCAATCGGTCACCACCAGCGTGATTAATGGATCGAGGTGGGCGTCTTCGTTGCGCCGCATGAAGACCCCGGCTCCGGCCGACCATGCGGACGATCCGTCCCACGCGCTACGGCTGCCGACGACGTCGCACCGGGTAAGGGTCAAGCTGCCATCTTCGACGGCGATGGCCCCGCCCGGGCCCCAGCTCAGGTTGTCCTCGAAACGGCTCTCCTGGATGTCGAGATAACTGATCTGATCACTCGAAAAAACATCGATGGCGCCGCCGTGCGGGCCCGAGAGGCCACCCGTCTGCGCGCTGTTGTTCGTGAAGACACAGCGCTCGACCGAGACCACGAATCCGTCCATGATCCGGATTGCACCACCCCAGCCGCGGGTCGCGTTGCTGTTGAACTGGCAATCCCGCAGCGCGATGCCGGTGTGGCCGCCGCCATTCTGAGCGTTCAGACAGCTGCCCCCCTCCGCCGCGTGCCCCCCGAATAGATTGGTGAAGGCACACCCCTCGACCAGCAAGGAATCGATACCCGCCGCGAGGTCGTTCAAGACCAGCGCCGAATAATCGCGGTACTCGCCGTCGCTCCAGAAATGGACGCCCCTGATCTGCGCGAACGGCTGCTGGTCGTTGATGGTGAGCTGGGCCAGGTCGGCGAGCCGGAGGTAGAAGCCTTGCGGATCGGCATCGAGCCACATGTTACCCAGATAGGCCGCCAGCGTGACCGCGGTGGTGACGCTGTGCTGTTCCGCGAATAGCAGCAGGGTGTCGGCCGGCACCGCCACGGCTGCGGCCGCCGCGAGGGTCGGATAACAATTGGCCCGTCCCCAATCGTCGGGCACGCTGGCACCGTCGGAACGCGTACCATCGACCTTGACGTGCAAGCGGTCGGCCTGCGCCCACGAGGCGATCAGTAGATAGAGAATTCCACATACGATGGCAGTGCGCCGTAACCACATATCAGCTCTTTCTGCAACCTTGCCCACGGACCAGCACAAGATGTAGTATTATATCACATTACCTAGCTATTAGCCCGGCAATCTCGACTTGCACCATTACCAATTACCGGGCCTTTCGCGCACCGAGCGCCGGAATCATTTACGAATATTCCGGGCTAGCGATCTGCGTGTAGACGCCGTCGAGTTGCTTCGCAACGCGCTCGAACCGGAAACGGCGATCGATCAGCGCAGTCGCCCGCTGGCCCAGTGCAAGACGCGTTGGCTCCTGCTCCAGCAGCTCACGCAACGCGCCGGCCAGCGCATCGGAATCGCCCGGAGGCACGAGTACCCCGTCGACCCCGTCGGCCACCACCTCGGCGATGCCGGCAATGTCGCTACCGACGACCGGCAGCCCACACGCCATGGCCTCGAGCAATACCAACGGTAGTCCTTCCCAGAGCGACGGCAAGACGAATAGATCGGCGGCCTGCATCAGTGGCGTGAGTTCAGTCACGTTGCCGGGCAG
>JAUVBS010000303.1 GCA_030591105.1 bacterium
AGCTGAAACCGAGGCTGAATGATCCGTTCAGTCGAGTCCAGAAGGTCTGCTTGATCGGCATGATACTCACCACGCGCTCGAGATCTATCTCCTGCACCGAACCCAGCACGCCGACGGCCAGTATCCCCTCGCGCTCCGGTTGGACCAGCGTCCCGAAGTATTTCGCGCCGCCCTGGAGTTCGAAGAGGTAGATATGGACGCTGGTCAGCCGGACGACCTCGTCCCACTCGATGCTGAGCGTGCTCATGGCATCGGTCTTGTAGCTCAGCTTGCCGCGTTCGAGCAATTTGATCTCGCCGGTGATCTCGTCGCCGTTCTTCAAGACCAGGATGTCGGTCTTCTGGGCCAGGCTGCTCGCAGGCGTCAGAAGCGCTAGAGCTAGAGCCAGCGCCAGTACCTGCATCAGCGCCATCGCGCGCGGCGGCTCGTACCGGAGGCACCAAACCGCCGCTGCCGACGGCAACGGGCGTAAGACAGCGCCGCGAGGGGCGCGCATATCGGAAGCGGCGACAACGTCCATGCAGCGTAAGGTGAGCCACCTGCCGGGACCGGTCAAGGTACGATCGGTCGGCTAAGAGACGACCTCGGTGCCCGCCCGTGGTCATCGTCAACCCAACCGCCCTGCCGACCCCGATTGACACGCGAACCGAACCGGTCTACCTAATAAGCCGATGCATTCGCCGCGTTTCGCTTACTTCCGACAACGGCTAGGAGTCGACCTAATGGATATTTCCACTGCCATCGAGCAGCGTCGGGCCGTGAAGGTCTTCGATCCGGAGCACCGCATGACCGAGGCTGAGATCGAGCGCCTGATGAGCCTGACCGCCCTGGCGCCGACGGCCTTCAACATCCAGCACTGGCGCTTTGTCGCGGTCACCGATCCGGAATTGCGCGGTCAGCTCCGTGCGGTGTCGTGGGACCAAGCCCAGGTGACCGACGCCTCGCTATTGGTCATCCTCTGCGGTGACACGAAAGCGTGGCAAAAAGCGCCCGAGCGGTACTGGGACCAGGTCGATGAAGCGACCCAGAAGACACTCGTCGGTATGATCGGGCAGTATTACGAGGGGCGCGAGCAGGTTCAGCACGACGAGGCGATCCGCTCGTGCGGCATCGCTGCCGGTACCCTGATGCTGGCAGCCCAGGAACTGGGTTACGATACCTGCCCCATGGACGGTTTCGATTTCGACAAGGTGGCCGAACTGATCAACTTGCCTGCCGACCACGTGATCACCATGTTCGTGGCCGTGGGCAAGGCTCAGAAGCAACCGCACCCGCGCGGCGGCAGGCTGCCGCTCGACGAGGTCGTGATCACCAACCGTTTCTAGTCGGTCTGAGCGCGCGCGATCGGCCGTACCGACGTCTTCAGCGAAAGGACCTCTGCGCAGCATGATCCGAGCAACCGACGACGCGGCTGCCGGCGGCCAGGCGGCCCCTGAACGGGCGGAGATCCCCGCCGAGTACAAGTGGAAGCTCGAGAAGATTTTCCCCGACTGGGATGCCTGGGAGCTGTCCTTTGCCGAGATCGATGCCGCTTTGGCCGGACTCGAGGCACTGCGGGGCAGCCTCGGTGAATCTGGCGCCGGGCTGCTGGCGGCCATCGAGACGATCCACGCCGTCGGGCGCCGGCTCGAAGTCGTACGTGTGTTCGCCAGCATGAAGAGCGACGAGGATACGCGCATCGGCGATAACACTGGCCGCCGGGGCCGCGCCGGTAGTCTGGCGGTGCGCTTTGCCGAGTCGGTCAGCTGGTTCGAGCCCGAACTGCTGGCCATTGCGCCGCAGCAGCTGGAGAATCTCCAGCGGCAGGAGGAAGGTCTCGGTCTTTACGCGCACTTCTTCGACGACCTGTTGCGCTCCCGAGCCCACACTCTATCCTCCGCGCTGGAGGCGATGCTCGCGGCCGCGGGAAACGTGACCCGCGGCGCCGGCCAGGTCTACAGTGCCTTGAGCGACGCCGATCTGAAGTTTCCCAACCTACGCGACGCCGAGAACCGGGAGGTCGAGCTGACCAAGGCCCGGTATTCTCGGCTCATCAAGTCGCCCGACCGGCGGGTACGGCGCGACGCCTTCGTTGCCTTCCACGACAGTTACGGCGCGGTACGCAACACCATGGCCGCGACCCTTGACGCCAATGTGAAGAACCACGTCTTCTATGCCGAGGCGCGCGATTTTCCGGGGACGCTCGAAGCCGCGCTGCATCCGAGCGCCGTACCAACAGAGGTCTATCATACGCTGATCGCCACGGTGAGTGATCATCTACCGACAGTCCATCGTTACACCGCCTTGAAGCAACGCGTCCTCGGCCTCGATCGGCTCGAGGAGCACGACCTGCAAGTGCCGCTCTTCCACGAGGCGGAGTTCAAGTTCACCTACGAAGAAGCCCAACAGATGCTGCTCGCTGCGGTCGCGCCGCTGGGCGACCAATACGTCGATATCGTCCGCACCGGGTACGCGGAGGGCTGGATCGACGTACAGGAGAACCGCGGCAAGCGGAGCGGCGCCTACTCCAGCGGCGTGTACGATACCCAGCCTTACATCCTGCTGAACTGGTCCGACCAGCTGGGCGATACATTCACCCTCGCCCACGAGATGGGGCACTCGGTGCACAGCTACCTTGCGAGCGCGAACCAGCCCTATGTTTACGGCGACTATCCGATCTTCACCGCCGAGGTCGCTTCGACTTGCAACGAGATGCTCCTGATGCACCACCTGCTCGGGCAGACCAAGGATCGCCGGCGCCGCCTCTATCTGCTCGATTACTACCTGAGCCAGATCAACGGCACGGTCTTTCGACAGACCATGTTCGCCGAGTTCGAGTACGCGATCCACCGCGCTTGTGAGGATCGCGAAACCCTGACCGCTGACTGGCTCTCTGCACAGTACCAGCAGATACTGGCGCGGTACTGGGGACCGCTCGTGCAGTGGGATCCCGAGCGGAGCGGCCTTTCCTGGACGCGCATCCCGCACTTCTACTACAACTATTACGTCTACCAGTACGCCACGGCGTACGCGGCGGCCGCCGCGCTGTCGCATGCGGTCCTCGGTGGTGACGTTGCCGAGCGCGAACGCTACCTCGACGTGCTGCGCTCGGGCAACAGCCGCTATCCTGTCGAGACGTTACAGCTTGGTGGCGTCGACATGACGACTGACCAGCCGGTCAACGATGTCGTTGCCCTGTTCGCAGCACAGCTCGACGAGGTCGAGCGGCTGCTCGCGGAGGAGTAAATGAGCTGCGAGACGAAGATATCACGTGGTTCGGTGTTGGTGCGCCCGGCGCCGGTGATCGTACTGGTGGCCGTGCTGATCGTCGCGCTGGCGTCGTGTTGTTTGATCGTTGCCGGTTGCGGCAAGAGCGATCCCGAGGAGACCACACGCACCGCAACTGCGCGTACTGCTACCGGTTCGGAACAACCGAGGACGGGCGCGGTGGCGTCGGCTAGGGAAAACGTCGTGGCGCCTGGCGCCGCGTCGATAAAATACCGCTCGCCCCAAGGCAGGTTCGCGGTCACCTGGCCTTCTGGCTGCAATGCTCTGCGCACGCGCAAGCCGACCGGTGCACCGCCCGATGGCGAGTTCCCGGGTAGCGCCCCCACGGAGTTGGGCGTCTACTGTGACCGAGCCGGATACACGGGAGAGGGCTGTGCGGTGCGCGGTTTCTATAACCAGACTGCCGAGGGCGG
>JAUVBS010000064.1 GCA_030591105.1 bacterium
ACGGCGAGTACGACTATCGTCAGGATTTGGTGTGGGATGACGGACTGAATCTCAGCGTCGTGGGTGGCTGCGTTACCGCGAGGCGTGCGAGCTACGTCCGCGAGGCATCCGCATCCCGACGGTGGCACGCCGGTCCCGGCCGGAGCACGGGCGACCCACCATTCACTCTCCGGCCACCAGCCTTCGGCGGTAAACCCGGGATCTCCGGTGCAGTCTCTTCTCGTGGAATTTCCACAGAGCCTGGACCTTGGTGTTGGTCTCGAGCTCTCGGTTGCTTTCGCCGAACTCCATGCCCCTGGCCACGGCCGAGGCACCCATCTCGTAACTCATGAGCAGATCGACACCCTTGCCCTGGTACTCAGGCAGCACGCCTGCAAGATAGAAGTCCAGCACCTTCGATTTTCTCAGGGCCAAAAGAAGATGGAGGTAGCCGAACGGAAAGAGCCTGCCCTGCGCTTTCTGGAAAGCTCTCGATAGGCTTGGCATCGCGATCAAGAAGCCTACCACCCGGTCGCCATCCACGGCGATCTTGACGAACTCGGGATCCACGTGTCCCAGATAGAGTTTGATGTAGTACTCAATCTGCCTGTCCGACAGGGAGGTCGTACCGTGCAGCTCCTCGTATGACTCGTTCAGAGTGTTGAACACCTTGCGCCCCCACTTTTTCGCGAGGGTCTTCCGGCTCTTCTCGGTGACAACGCGCACATGCGACCGCTTCTTCAGGACGGCTGCCATCCTGACGATCCTTTCCGGCAGAGGATCGACGAGGACGATGCGGTATTCGATGTAATCCACATCCTTCTCGTACCCGAGATCGATGATCAGATCGTTGTACCAGGGCGGATTGTAACTTCCCGAGATGGTCGGCAGTTCGTCGAAGCCTTCGATGAGAAATCCGGCGGGATCAACGTCGGAGAAACCAGCCGGACCGACGACTTCCGTGATTCCTCTTTCTGCTAGCCAGCCTTCCGCGGCTCGGATGAGAGAGGTGGCAACCTCCCGGTCGTCCTCGCATTCGAACCAGCCGAACCGTCCAATCTGTTTCTGTTCCTTCTCGATGAGACCCTGGGATATGATGGCGGCCACCCGCCCGATGACCTTCTTCCCCTGCAGCGCGATGAAGAGCTGGGCTTCGCACGAATCGTAGGCCGGATTCTTTTCGGGATCGAACTGTTCCAGCTCTGGCGTTCTGAGTTGGGGTACGAAGTTGGGATCGTCTCTGTAGAGTCTATAAGGCAGACCGACGAACGCTTCGAGATCCTTGGCGGAGCGGACAGGTTGGATGGAGTGTGTGGGTTTCATGCTTGATTTCGGTGAAGACATGAAAGAGATCCGCAGATCAGGTTACTGAAGTTTACTGCATCGTAGCGGGAGGGCAAGCATTGACGGGCGTTTAGCGCCGCCCAGGCGAGTCGAGCTGATAGCAAATCTGACTCCCCGCTGTTCCACGAAATAAACGGCCCGAGTTCCCACAACCAGTGCTGTCCCCATGTCCACCATTAAAAGACCCCCCCGGGGGCCCCCGAAAGATCAAAAGAGGTCACTTCACAACATTTTCACCGTCCCGCGACAGGCACTCCTCCAGTACGTCGCAGAAGTCGGTGCGTGTGAATCGGAACCCGGTAGTTCGTAACTGTGCCGACGAGTAGGTCAGATCCCAGCCGGGACGCCAGAGGCTGTGAGCGTAGCGACGTTGCAACGGCGCGCCGAGCCGACGCGTCAGGCGTCCCGCACCGTGCGCCCCGGCAGATATGGCGGCCAGGGCCCGCTCCCGCCACCGACGCGCCCCCAGGCGGCGCAGCGCGCGACGGTAGGCCGCGAACGCCTCGCCGAAATTCACCGGCGGTTCGACGGCCACGTTGAAGGTCTGGCCGGCCGCGTCGGGACAGCCAGCGAGGTGGATCGCCGCGCCGACCACATCGTCCACGTGCACGTAGCTGAAGGCCCAGTCGCCGCTCGATCCGGGCAGGACGATGCGTGAGACCGCGACTCGCCGCAGGGTAGCGCCGATGGCGGTGTGGTCGCCCCGACCGAAGACGGCCGCGGGGCGGATGATGATGGTGGCCGCGCGGGTGGTGGCCGCGCGGGTGGTGGCCGCGCGAGTGACGGCCTGGCGGGTAGTGGCCGCACCGGTGGCAGTCGCAACGCCCAACGCCGCTCGCTCTCCCTCCAGCTTCGTCCGTCCGTACGGTTCGAGGGCCCGGGGTAGCTGGCGTTCGGTTATCGGCTCGCCCCGGCCGGCGGCCAGACCGTAGACGGCCGTGCTGCTGCAATAGACCAGTCGATCGACGCCGGCGATGGCGGCGGCCTCCCACAGGCGACGCGTGCCGGCGACGTTGACTTCCCGCAGGCAGTCCAGCGGCGCCTTGCTGTCCACGAGAGCGGCGAAATGAAAGAGTGTGCCGACGCCGCGTACGGCCGGACCGATGGTCTCGGGCGCCGTGAGATCCAGACCAACAACCTCGACACCGGAGCAAGCCGAGACCGCACTGGTATCACGCAGGCCGAGGCGGACCCGCTCACCGCGTTGCCGCAAGGCGGACACCAGTCGCGAGCCGATGAAGCCCGAAGCTCCGGTGACCAGGACCGGTCGCGTCGCCATCTCAGTCTCGTTTCGTCACGAAGTAGCGGCCGATACAGAGCCCGTCGATGTCCGTGCCGAGAAAGCAGCGGATCGCATCGTTCGGCGAGCAGACGATGGGCTCGCGGTTCACATTGAAGGAGGTGTTCAAGACCACCGGCACGCCCGTGAGCTCGCCGAACTGGTAGATCAAGCGGTGGAACAGGGGATCGACTCGGCGGGACACGGTCTGTACCCGGGCCGTGCCGTCGACGTGGGTGACGGCGGGAATGCGTGCACGGACCTCGCGCTGCACCGGTACCGCGAACAGCATGTATGGGGATTCGCCGAGGCCGGTCAGATCGAACCAGGCTGCCGCTTCCTCTTCGATCACTGCCGGGGCGAACGGCCGAAACGGTTCGCGGTGCTTCACCAGTTCGTTGACACGGTCCTTGGTGGCGGCATCGCGGGGGTCGGCCAGGATGCTGCGGTGGCCCAGGGCGCGGGGTCCGAACTCCATGGCGCCCTGGAACCAGCCGATGACCTTGCCCCGGGACAACTCGGTCGCGGCGACGTCGGCGATGTCGGTCAGTTCGGCCACTTCGCGCCAGGTGATCTGCGAGGCGAACGACATCAGGGTGTTGGCGATGTCGTGGTCGTCGAACACCGGACCGAAGAAGACGTGCTCGCACCGCGTGGCTGTCCTGGTCACGGATGCCGGAGTCACCGCGCCGCTGGTCACCGCGCCGCTGGTCACCGCGCCGCTGGTCGCCGCGCCGCTGGTCATCGCGTCGTCGGTAACCACATCGTCGGTGAGCGCGCCTTCGGTGAGCGCGCCGTTGGTCAGCGCGTGCCAGGCGTACAGTGCGGCGCCGAGGCTGCCGCCCTCGTCGCTGGCGGCTGGCTGCACGAAGATCTCGTCGAAGAGACCTGAGCGGGCGATCCGGCCGTTGAGCGAACAGTTGAGAGCGACGCCGCCGGCCAGGCAGAGCCGCGGCTGTCCCGTTTGGTGCCGGGCGTGGGCGAGGGTGTGCAGCACGGCACGTTCGAGCGCGTCCTGCAGACCCGCGGCGGCATCGGCGTGGCGCGAGGTGATCGGCTCGTCGGCTCGGCGCGGTGGTCCCAGTTCGGCCAGCAGCAGTTCGCGCAGTCGCGGGCTCACCAGCGCCGGCGTGCTGTACCTGCCTTCGTCAGCGAGGATCACCAGTTCGTCGAAGAGCCGTCGGTAACGCTGGCGATCGCCGTAAGCAGCCAGACCCATGACCTTGAACTCGTCGCCCAGTCCATGAAAGCCCAGGTAAATGGTCAGCACGAGGTACAGTGCGCCGAGCGAAGTGGGCAGCGGCACGTCCGAGATCGGCTCGATTCGACCGCGCGAGCCCACGGCGAGCATTGAACTCTCGAGTTCGCCGGTCCCGTCGATGGTCATGATGAGTGCGTTCTCGAAGCCCGAGGGGTAAAACGCACTGGCGGCGTGGGCCAGGTGGTGGCGGACCGGGATGAAGGATGCGGGTGCCGATCCGGTCAGTTGCCGGTACTGGGCTGTGACCGTGGAGAGACCGAGCATCGATCGGTACGTGTCGGCGTAGGTTGCCAGTAACCTCTTTAGCGTTGCGGCCGGGAGGTGGGGTGCCAAAAGTTCCCCCCGTTCGCCGATGTCCGACGCCCGGAAATCGCAGTAGAAGGCGACGGCGTCCAGATCGTCGGCGGTGAGGTTTGCCGCATCGAGACACCACCGCACCGCCCGGCCTGGTAGCAGGGTATTGCCGGCGAGATTGATCGCGTGCTTGCAGCGGGTGAATCGTTCTTCGGCGGCGCAGGCGACCACGCGGCCGTCGACGACGAGGCAAGCGGAGGCGTCGTGTCCGAAGAACCCCAACGGAAACAGCTGGAACGGCGCTTCGCCAGCGTGGAACTCGAACAGGGACTCGGGACGGAGCCCGGTCCGCGCGAACGGGCTGACACGATCACCGTGGCCGTCGCTGGTCACCTCGCGCGTGAAGCCTGAATAGCCGAGCACCTTCATGCCGATCACTCGCCTTTCCGACCCGCGCAGACGAAGTAGCGCGGCGGCTTGAGCAGCAGGTCCGTGGCGATCAGGCGGTCGCGTTGCGGTAGTGAAGCGAGACGATCCGCCAGAGCGGGCGGTTGCAGATCTGGCGATTCGGTGACGCCGAGCCATTCGTCGACCGTGAGGCCGGCGCGGTCGAGAAGATCGAGGAGTTCGGGCAGGTCGAGCGACCGCTCGTTGTCGTTCAGGAACTGGTCGGCGATCCAGGCATCGCCGAGTACCACACGCTCGCGTGCGTGCCCGCCCGGTACGAATCCGTAGAGATCCCGCAGCGGTTCGCCCCTGGCGGTGCCGCAGGCGAACTGGCGGGCCAGATCCACGCGAACGGCGGGGTCGGTTTCATCGGCAAGGAGCAACCGCAGCAACCGACGGTTCAGCTCGTGGCGGTAACGGCCGTGCCGTCCGTAGACCCAGAGCAGGAGCCGTCCCTGCGGAGCCAGGTCCGCTGTGAGGTGGGCCAGCGCGCGGTCCATGTCGGCCGTATGGTGCAGCACGCCGAGGCAGACCACGATGTGCCACGGTCCTTTCGGGAGCGGCCCCGTCACCAGATCCGCATGCGTGAAGCAGACATTGTCCAGTCCCGCTGCCGATTCGCGGGCGACCGCGATGGAGCGCCCGCAAATATCCACACCGAACACCTCGAGTCCGCCGAAGGTTCGCGCCAGGGCCACGGACGTGTTGCCGGTACCGCAACCCGCGTCGAGCAGTCGCGGCCGGGAGACGTTGGCCGTGCGCTGCAGATCGCCGATGAGGGACGCAATCTGGCGCATGAGCAGCAGTCCGTCGGCGTCGGGTTGGCGGTCGCCGGGAAAAGGGAACCGCGCATAGAAGGCCGCGACTTCCCGGGCCACTGCCGTTGCCTGTTTGTCGTCGCTGGTATTCATCGTGCTTGCCTCCGTTCGGCCCGCTTCAGACGTAGAAGTCCGCCTTCTTGGAGAAACGCTCCGCCGCCAGGAAGTAGCGTTCGAGGCGGTCGTGTACCGGCCCGGCGGGCAACTCGGCGAGCGTCACGCCGGAGCTGACCACATAAGCCATCAGGAAGGCGTCGATCTCCCGGGGAGTGAAGTAGCGCGGCAGCATGGTCAGCGCCTGGTCCAGGCGAGCCTCGGTGAAGGCGAACTCGCGGATCGCCTGCCGCTTGAGCTCGCGCAGCCGATCGACGGTGAAGTCGTACGGTCCGTCGCTCACCTGGACGTACTCGCGCTCGAGTATGACTTCTTCGTCTTGGAAGTACCCCAGGGAGCGGGCGAACTCGTAGAGCTCGGTGCCCGGGTAGTAGACGACGGTGAAGAAGGTCGCGCCGCAAAGCGCGCTCCGGTTGGCGTAGTCGATGGTCGCGAGGGCCTCGGCCTCGGTCTCGCCGGGAAATCCCAGCATGAAGTAGCCACGGGTGATGATGCCGGCCCGGGTCGTCTGTTCGATGGCGTCGAATAGACGGTCCAGATCGAGGTTCTTGCGGATCATCTTCTGTAGCCGGGGTGACGCCGTCTCCACGGCGTAGGACATGAATCGCGTGCCGGCGGCGGCCATCTTCTCGATGAGCTCGGTGTCCATGCGGTCGCCGCGCACGCCGTTGGGGAAGGAGAGGGTCAGATCCAGATCGCTGGCGATGATCAGGTCGCAGATGGCCTTGGCCCGGTCGAGGTCGAGATTGAAAATATCGTCGACGAACTGGAAATCGGTCACGCCCTGGGTGTCGTGCAGGTGGCGGATCTCGGCGAATACGTGCCCTGGCGAGCGGGCGCGGAACGACTTGCCCAGGATGTTGTGGCAGTACATGCAGCGGTAAGGACAACCGCGGGTCGACAGGATATTGGCGTGCTTGGCGAAGACCTTCGAGGTGAAGGTCAGGTAGCGGTTGTTGAACGCTTCGAGATCGACGAGGTCCCACGCGGGTGGCGCGGCCGTGTCCAGATCGGTGATCAACGGCCGCGGGTCGGTGCGAACCAGTTTGCCGTCGCGCAGGAACGCAAGTCCCGGTACGTCGTCCCAGCCGTCATTGGCCAGGAGTCGGCCGACGAGGGCGGCGAATGTCGATTCGCCTTCACCGATGGCCACGCAATCGACCGGAGCGGCGAGGGCGGTCTCGGGGGCGTCGGTGGCAAAGGGACCGCCGGCAGTGATCACGCAATCCGGATCCCAGGCCTTGACGGTCTCGGTCACCAGACGCAGCGCAGGTGCGCCGAGGGTCAAGCTACGGATCCCCACGAGCACCGGCTGGAATTCGTCGAGCCATTGTTCGACCTGCCGCTGCTCGGTCTCGGCCGTGTAGGGATTCGAGACCAGGGTGCGGATCGTGATCTCGACCCGGTCGCCGTGCTCGCGGCGTACCGCAGCCGCCAGATAAAGCAGTCCCAGTGAGTGCTCCACGGCGGGCCAGATCACGTCGAGGGTGGTGCGCAGAATGTCGATCAACAGAATTCGCATTGGACATCCACCCAGCTGGGCGAGCGGCGGCCGAGCTCCGCCTTCGCCGTGAAGTTCAGCAGGTCGCCGCTTGGTGCGCGTGATTCAGCGCGCAGCCCGGCCATCTGATAGAGGGTGCGCATGCTGCCGTTACGGCCGGTCTCCCGTAGTCGGGCCTCGATGTGGGAGAAGCCGCTGTGTCGAGCTTGCCGGAGCAGCGCGTGCAGGAACGCGTTGGCCACGCCGCGGCCGAGGACGCGACAAGACATGGCCAGGTACTCCAGTCGCCAGCAGTGACGGTCCGCTGCGGTGATGGCGACCCCGACCGTGCCGTAGGTCCCGAAACGGTCGACGAAGTCGGCGACGACGAGCTGTCGCCGGGCTGTCGCGCCGGCGCCGTCAGTTGCGAGCAGGGTCTGGATATCCTGCTCCTCGAGGAGCAGGCCGGTGGTGTTCAGCTGGTGGGTGCGTGACATCAGCTCGCGGATGCGCGGGACGTCGGCTGCGGTCGGGACGCGGACTACCAGTCGCATGCGGCAATCGGCGAGGAACGACGCTCGGTCGGCGTGATTCACCTGAGCTGCGCGGCGGGCCGACTCCTCGCGGTAGAACTCGCGCCGCCGCGACGACTCCGGTGTGATCGCGGCGGGATTGAACGCGGGTAACTCCGGGAATTCGCCGATCCGGGCCGCGTCCAGGACGAGGACCTCCGGCCGCATGAAGGTCATGGATTCACGTTCGAAGGGGTCGTCGTCCACGAAAGCCAGCGAGTCGCTGCCGATGCCCAGTTCCTCGGCGATGCTGGTGAGGTTCACCGGTTTGGGTAGCCAGTTGATTCGCGCCGCCAGGAAGAGCTGCTCGAGCCCGAAGGCTGCTAGCTGCCGGTGGGCGACGTCCGGTTCGCCGCGGCTGGCGATGGAATGGAGGATACCGCGCCGATCGAGGGTCGCCAGGATGTCCGGGACCTCCGGTCGCAGGCGGACGGCGCCCTCCAGCACGATTCCGTCCCAGATCGTGTTGTCCAGATCCCAGACCAGACACTTGCGCGCGGTCGGACTCATGACGCCCTCTCCTCGCTTACCTGTTCCGCGACGGCGGGGGTTGCGGAGGACTCGAGAAGCTTGCCGCCGATGTAAGCTGTCGCCGCAGCGATCGAGGCGAAGTTCTCGGGTAGGAAGTCGTCATTGGGAACGGAGATGGCGAAGCGTTCCTCGACGAAGAAGAGCAGGGCCAGCGCGCTGGCCGAGTCGAGAATCCCGGTGTCGAACAGATCCTGGTCGTCGGTGAGATTGGTCTGGCCGGTGTGGGGCAGGTAGTTGGCGACCAGGTACGATCGCAGGATCTGGGCGATGGTCTCGGTCACGGTAGCCTCCCTGTTCGTGCGGCCGGTGCCGGCGTCACTGGTGTTCAGTGCGCCGCGGACGACCGCGGTAACCGTCCTCGCCGTAGGCAACGCAACGGGGATGCCGGGAAACGCGCCGCACGAAGAGATCGCGCAAGAGGTAGGCGGTCAATCGGTTGGCGTGACCATCCGGATTCGCGGCGGGGGTCCGAGAGTGAGGTGGTGTGTGTCAGAGCATACAAGTCTATGCACGGTCGGACACATCGGATAGAGTGAGCCTCACGGACGAATGTGCGAACGGGGCGAGCGTGGCGTCGGGGGAGGCCACGACCAGTTCACTCCCTGTTCACTCTCCCTCACGCCTTCGTATCCGATACCGCACACTTGCCCGGACCAGCCGTCTGCCAAGACCGGGGCGACGCGCTGTAGCCTGATTCGTAACTGGCTAT
>JAUVBS010000440.1 GCA_030591105.1 bacterium
ATTATCCCGATCCCCCAGATTCCGCCGCCCTCCGCAGGACCTGGGTCCACCGGGTTCTCGACGCCCTTCCGCCCGGTGCCGGTAGCTTGCCCGAGGCGATGGCGGGGCACGTGCTGAGGAGGGCGGTATTGATCGGTGTCTATCAAGACCAGGGATGGTAGGCCAGATCGGTCGGAGCACCGGTATGACAGCACCCCCCGGGGGGCCTCTGCGATTGCCAGCTTTATCGCAAGAATCGCACTGTATACTGTATACAGAGCAAGCGCCTTCTGTGCTCTGCTGCTGTAACTGGTATTATGGCAATGTATTATGCTGTGTCCCCGGCGCGATAAACGGTTGCGCGGATCGCGACAAGCCGTTGATCGCTGAGATTTCAAACGACATCCTTGGGCACAATCACGAATGCTTGGTTTCATAAATTCTCACAATCACACAAATTAATTAGAAATATGGCGTACCTGCGCGCAGTGATGTTGCCCACTATTTCGCGAGGAAAAAGGACAAATCGTGCGGATTATCTCGATTTCCCTGGCTGCCACCACGCAGGCGCGCTATAAGTTTTCCCCCGGAGATCCTCCCCTCAGGATCACCCCGCTCGGGATCCGCCGCCGGCGATTGCCACCAGGCAGCGTTGGCACCGCCCCGCAGAAAGGACGCAGCGTGACCGACCTCATCCCCGCCCTGCTTGCCCTCGAGGACGGTTCGCTCTGGCCCGGCCGAGGATTTGGAGCGGTGGCCGACGCGACGGGTGAGATCGTCTTCAATACCAGCCTGACCGGTTATCAAGAGATCCTCACCGATCCCTCCTACCACCGGCAACTGGTGACCATGACAGCGGTGCACATCGGCAACACCGGCGTGAACCCTCAAGACGAGGAGAGCGACCGGATCTGGGCCGCCGCGCTGATCGTCCGCGACGTGAGTCCGCTGGTGAGCAATTGGCGGGCGCGGGAGGATTTGTCCACTTACCTCGCGCGGCACGGCATTCCGGGTATAACCGACGTCGAGACGCGGGCGCTGGTGCGCCACATCCGCGAGCGGGGCGCCATGCGTGCGGCCCTCTCCACCAGCGACCCCGACCCCGAGCGGCTAATTGCCCTGGCGCAGGCGACACCCGATATGACGGGTAGCGACCTGGTGCGCGAGGTCACTTGTGACCAGCCATACGACTGGCAGCAGGGAGCACGTTGGTGGCAGCCCACGGTCGTCAGCGAGATCACGGCCGTCGGCAAGACCATGGCCGCCGGCAAGACCACGGCCGCCAGCGAACCCACAGCCGCCGGCGAACCCACGGCCGGCCGACCCTGGCACGTCGTCGCCTACGACTACGGTATCAAGCGCAATATCCTGCACCAGCTTGCCGCGCGCGGTTGCCGGGTCACGGTGGTCCCCGCGACGACATCGCCTGACGAGGTGCTGGCCCTCGAGCCCGACGGCATCTTCCTGTCCAACGGTCCTGGCGATCCCGCGGCCGTGACCTACGCCATCGAGAACGTCCGCGAATTACTCGGCTGCAAACCGCTTTTCGGTATCTGCCTGGGTCATCAGATCCTCGCCCTGGCGCTCGGTGCGCAGACCTTCAAACTGAAGTTCGGCCACCGCGGCGGGAATCAGCCGGTGCAGAGTCCGCAAGGCGGTCGCGTCGAGATCTCGGCGCATAACCACGGCTTTGCCGTCGATCCAAGCACACTACCCAAGGGGGCGACGGTCGCCATGACCAACCTCAACGACGGTTGTTGCGAGGGTTTGGCGGTCCCGACCCGTCGCGCGTTTTCGGTGCAGTACCACCCCGAGAGTTCACCCGGGCCACACGATTCCGAACGCTGGTTCGATCGGTTCGTGGAACTGATGGCTGAAGGATAAGACCGTGCCCAAACGCACCGACATCGAGACGATCTTGATCCTCGGCTCCGGTCCGATCACCATCGGCCAGGGGTGCGAGTTCGACTACTCGGGCGTCCAAGCGTGCAAGGCGCTACGCAGTGAGGGATACCGCGTCGTCCTGGTGAATTCCAACCCGGCGACGATCATGACCGATCCCGACCTGGCCGATGTGACCTACGTCGAGCCGCTGACCGACGGTCTGGTCACCCGCGTAATCGAGCGCGAAAAGCCCGACGCATTGCTGCCGACCGTCGGCGGCCAGACCGGTTTGAATCTGGCGATCGAGCTGGCCGAGACCGGGGTACTCGAACGGCACGGCGTCCAGCTGATCGGCGCCGATCTCGACGCGATTCGCATCGCCGAGGATCGTTCGCGTTTCCAAGCGACCATGCTGGCGAACGGTCTGCCGGTACCGCACGGTCGTTTCGTGCACACGCTCGGCGCCGCGCGCGAGGCGATCACCGAGATCGGTTACCCGGCACTGGTACGTGCCTCGCGCACGTTGGGAGGCGCCGGCGGAGGCATCGTGGCCGGTCCCGACGACCTGGCG
>JAUVBS010000116.1 GCA_030591105.1 bacterium
AGGTAGCGAAGGGCCGTGCATGCTGGCCGGCATTCTCAGCGCAGTGGTCGTCCTCTTCTGGCTTGCCTATCGCTTCTACGGCGGTTGGTTGAGCCGCGTGTTCGACCTCGACGATCGCCACGTCGTGCCGGCGGAACTTCAGAGCGACGGGATCGACCACGTTCCGACCAAGACGCAGGTGCTGCTCGGGCATCACTTCGCATCCATCGCCGGCGCGGGTCCCATCGTCGGTCCGATCCTGGCGGGGCTGTTCTTCGGCTGGCTACCGGCGCTGGTCTGGATCGTCGTCGGGACGATTTTGGTCGGTGGGGTGCACGATTTCGGCGCCACCATCGCGTCGGTACGCCACCAGGCACGTTCGGTGGCAGAACTCGCCAAGCAATACATCTCGCCCCGAGCATACAGGCTATTCCTGACGTTCATCTGGCTGACGCTCATGTACGTGATCGTCGTCTTTCTGGATCTGACAGCGGCAACTTTCGTGAATGTGGAGGCCAACGGTGGCGGGGTCGCCATTTCGGCCATTCTGTTCGTCGCTCTTGCTTTGGCTCTGGGTTACGGCACGTACCGGAGGGGACTGAGCGTCACGACCGGTACCTGGATTTTTCTGCCGTTGCTGCTGGTGGCGGTCTGGATCGGCGACGCGATATCGATCGAGGGCGGTTTGTTGCCGGCCATCGCCGGCAGCGAGAAACACACCTGGCACCTGGTGCTGCTCATCTACTGTCTGATCGCGGCGATCACACCGGTCTGGATCCTCCTGCAGCCGCGCGACTACCTCTCCAGCTGGCTACTCTATCTGTCGGTGGTTGGAGCAGGGGCCGGTCTGGTGATCGGCGGATTGACCGGTGCGACAGCCGTCGCCATCGCCTGGCCCAGTTTCATCCGCCCTGATGAATTGACGGCGCTCGGCGTTCCGCAGCTGGGTCCGCTGTTTCCCATCCTGTTCATCACGGTCGCCTGCGGAGCCTGTTCCGGTTTCCACTCCATCGTCGCGAGCGGGACCACGTCGAAACAGATCCGGTGTGAGACCGACACCCGCCGCATCGGTTACGGAGCGATGCTGATCGAAGGCATCGTCGCGGTGATTGCGCTCGCCGCGGTGATGATCTTGCCGTTCGGCAAGGAGGCGTACGGCTCGAATCCCATCGCGATCTACGCTGGGGGAATCGGTCAGTTCCTGTCGACTGTCGGCATTCCGGCCCGGTTCGGTGCCCACTTCGGGCTGCTCGCGCTCTCGACCTTCTTGTTGACAACCCTCGATACCTGTACACGTCTGGGTCGCTTCGTGGTACAGGAAGCGTTCGGCTCTGCTCGGAACAACGTCAAGAACCGTCTGATCGCGACGGTGGTCACGTTGGTGGTGCCGGCGTTGCTCGTCTTCGCTACTTACACCGACCCGGCGACCGGCCAGAGCCAACCGGCCTGGCGGGTGATCTGGCCGGTGTTCGGTGCGACCAATCAACTCCTGGCCGCGCTGGCTCTCCTGTCGATCACCGTGTGGTTGAAACGGACCGGCCGTAAGTGGTTGTTCGCAGGGTTGCCCATGGCGTTCATGTTGGTGATGACTCTCAGCGCGCTGGTGCTGCTGGTGTGGCAGCCCGGGCCGCTGATCATCCGATCGATCGCGACCGCTCTGCTGATCCTCGGCCTGCTGCTGGCCAGCGAAGCGGGCCGTGCTTTCGGTCTCGAAAAACTTGGACCCGAGCCGGTGGTCAACCGGCCGGTCCGATCGGAGAGCTCATGAATAATTTCACACGTACGGCTCTGATCATGTCTCTTCTAATCGGTCTCGCGACGACTGATGGCTGCGCGCCGTCTTCGTCCAACGAGGACCGATCACCGCCGGCCGATCTGATCCTGGTCGGTGGGCACGTCATCACACTCCAGGATACCGAGCCGGAACCGGCGCCTACGGCGGTGGCGATCACCGGCGACCGCATCGTCTACGTGGGGGACGACGACGGTGCGCGGGCGTTGGCGTCCGACCGCACGCGCGTAGTTGTACTCGCCGGTGCCGTGGTCGTCCCCGGTTTTTGTGATAGCCACGCGCATCTGTACGGGCTGGGTAAAGCCCTCGATCAGATCGACCTGACCGGTACCGCTTCGGCAGACCAGTGTGTCGCGCTGGTCGCCGCGGCGGCCGGGCAAGCTAGCGGTTGGTTGGAGGGGCGCGGCTGGGACCAGAACGATTGGCAGGAGAAGGTATATCCCCACCGCGCGCTGCTCGATTCAGTCGTAAGCGACCGTCCAGTCTTGTTGCGGCGCGTCGACGGCCACGCCGGGTGGGTCAACAGCGCGGCGCTCGCCGCCGCTGGCATCGACCGTACGACCGGTGATCCGGCCGGGGGAACGATCTTGCGCGATGGCGACGGCGAGCCCACGGGTATCCTCATCGATAACGCCGTCGATCTGGTGCGCGAGAAGATCCCGTCGGCCAGCGACGCGCAGATCCGGCGGCGCATCGTCCTCGCCAGCGCCCACTGCATCGAGCACGGGATCACCGCCGTACACGAGGCCGGCGTACCGTGGCGGCGGTTGCAGATCTATCGTGAACTCGCCGAAACCGGTGATCTGCCGCTGCGGATTTACGCCATGCTCGAGGACGACGAACAGACTCTTGCGCAAGGCTTCGCCGCTGGGATCTATGAGCGCGCCGATGGTCTGCTGACCGTCCGCGCGGTGAAACTGTACGCCGATGGTGCGCTGGGCAGCCGCGGCGCGCGACTACTGCGACCGTATAGCGACGACCCCGGCAACCGGGGGCTCGTGGTCACGCCGCCCGATCACTTGCGTGAGGTAGCCAGCGCAGCGGCTCGCCACGGATTTCAGGTTTGCACCCACGCCATCGGCGACGGCGCCAACCGTCTGGTTCTGGACCTGTACGCCGAACTCCTGGCCGAGGGGAAGCCGACCGACGCCCGCTGGCGCATCGAGCACGCGCAAATCCTCGCTCCGGAGGATATACCGCGCTTCGCCGCGCTGGGCGTGATCGCTGCCATGCAGCCAGTCCACTGCACCAGCGATATGGACTGGGTGCCGGCTCGGCTCGGCCCGGATCGGCTCACCGGCGCCTATGCGTGGCGCTCGCTCCTGGACAGCGGCGCCCACCTCTGTTTCGGCACCGACTTTCCGATCGAACAGGTCGACCCGTTGCGCGGCCTGTATGCGGCCCGCACCCGTACCCATCCCGACGGGACACCCGTCGGTGGTTGGCTGGCCCACGAATGTGTCGATGGACGCACGGCACTGCGGCTATACACCGCGGCTGGTGCCTATGCGGCGTTTCTCGAACAGGAATTGGGGCAGGTCGCGCCCTGCTTTCGGGCCGATTTGACACTGCTCAGTGCCGATCCGATAACCTGCGCGCCCGCCGATCTCCTACGCGCACGGACGTTGATGACGATCGTGGGCGGACGAACGGTCTACGATGGCCGCTAACCCGGATTATTCGTGAATATCCCGGGTTAGATATCGTTTTGGGATTCATCACGTATTTCCGGGTCGGATTCTTCGCTCCCGTGAAAGTGGATGACGTGGTAGTATGTATTTATCTTGTGACATGAAACGGCACTCGGTCGCGGCGCGCAGTGAACTGATTTTGCCGGCGCTGGATCGTATCGAGGTCTGTTGGGGGCGAGGCGTTTCTACTCATCGGGAACGTCCCAGCGAAAGAGATCACCATGGCCATCATTCCGATTCATATCGTCGATGCCTTTGCCGATCGTCCCTTCACCGGTAACCCCGCGGCGATCATTCCCAATGCCGCGAGTTTGACCGACGAGGAGATGCTCCAGATTGCAGAGGAGCTGAGTATGGAGGCCGGGTTCGTCGTGCCCCCGGAGGCGAGGGACGCCGACGTCAAGATCCGGTTCTTTACCCAGCGGCGTGAGGCGACTTTCAGTGGCCACGTGGTGATCGCCGCGTTCGTCTCGTTGGCGGACCGCGGGTTCTTCAAGCCGACACCCGAAGGGCTGCAGCTACATCAGGAAACCGGAGCCGGGGTTTATCCGGTCACACTGACCGCCGCCGAGGATGGACGAACCCTCGTTGCCCTCGAACTGCCTCAGCCACGTTTTGGCGAACCGGTGGCAGCGGCCGAGGTGGGTGCCGCGCTGCACTTGCCGGCCGAGGCGTTCCAGATCGGGGATCACCGTCCGCAACGAGTTTCCTGCGGGTTCGACATCCTGGTGGCGCCGGTCGCCGATCGGGATGTCATCCGTGGTAGCTTCCGCGATC
This sequence comes from bacterium, assembly GCA_030591105.1. Taxonomy (GTDB): domain Bacteria; phylum Krumholzibacteriota; class Krumholzibacteriia; order LZORAL124-64-63; family LZORAL124-64-63; genus JAUVBS01. The sequence continues at coordinate 4,240 of JAUVBS010000116.1, forward strand.
TGGAGATGATCCAGAAGCTCGCCGATCTGCGCGGTGTCGCCGGCCTGGCTCTCTTCTGTCCGGAGACCATGACCAGCGGTGTCGATTTCCACTGCCGTTACTTCTTCCCGGGCGAGGCCTGTTGCGAGGACGTGGCCAGCGGTACGTCCATGGGTGCGATCGCTGCCTACGCGGTGGCTAACCAGCTAGTACCGCGGCAGAGCCACATACAGCTGCGGTTCGAACAGGGGTACTCGCTCGGTCGGGGTAACCAAAGCGAGGTGGTCGTGCGCATGCTCAATGACGAGATCCGCCACGTCGAGCTGATCGGTTCGGGCTCGGTCGTCATGCGGGGTTCGTTCCAGTTTGCGCGGAAAACCCAACGGGCGGCCATCTAGAACTCGCCAGAAAACTCTAGTATCGTATGCGGCGAAGCTGTACCCATGGCCAAGGGGTTACACTATCCGCCCTACGGCCTACCACCAAGCGCCAGCCCCTTGGTATCGCGAGCGATCATCAACTCTTCGTTGGTCGGCACAATCATGATCTTCACGCGGGAACTGGCCTTGCTGATGATCGCCTCGTCGTGACGGGTGGCGTTCTTGAATGGGTCCAGAATCGCGCCGATGGCCTCGAACCCCTGACAGGCCCACTCCCGTACCAGCGATGCGTTTTCGCCGACGCCGCCGGTGAAGATCAACGCATCGACCTTGCCCAGAGCTACCGCGTAAGCACCGATATACTTGCGGATGTGGTAGGCGTAGACCTCCAACGCGAGCCGGGCGCGGTCGTTGCCGCGGGCGTACTCGCGTTCGACGTCGCGCAGGTCGCTGGAGATGCCGCTGATGCCGAGTAGGCCGCTCTCTTTGTTGAGCATATGCTCGACCTGTTCGAGCGACTTGCCGAGGCTGCGGCAGAGATAACCGATCATGGCCGGGTCGATGTCGCCGCTACGAGTACCCATCATCAACCCTTCCAGAGGAGTCAGCCCCATGGAGGTGTCGACCGATTTACCACCGAGGACCGCCGCGACCGAGGCGCCGTTGCCCAGATGGCAGCTGATGAAATTCAGATCGCCGGGATCACGACCGATGATCTCCGCGGCGCGCAGCGAGACGTAACGGTGACTGGTCCCGTGAAAGCCGTAGCGCCGGATCTTGCGCGTTTCGTACAACTCGTAGGGGATGGCGTAAATGTACGCCCGATCCGGCATCGACTGGTGGAAGGCGGTGTCGAACACACCGACCATCGGGACGTCGGGCAGGGCTTTCCGGACAGCCTGGATCCCGAGGATGTTGGCAGGGTTGTGCAGCGGCGCCAGCGGAATACATTCCTCGAGCGCCGCCATCACGTCGTCGTCGATCAAAACCGAGCTGGCGTACTTCTCGGCAGCGTGGACGACCCGGTGGCCGACGGCGGCGATCTCGCTCAGATCGGCAACGACGCCGTCATCCGGATCCGTGACCTTCGCCAGTACCAGGGCGATCGCCTGCTCGTGGTCAGCGATCAGGCGCTCATCGACAAGATCGTCGTGATCCGGGCGCGTATAGATATGGCGGCCGCTGTCTTGCCCGATGCGTTCGACCAGGCCACGTGCCAGCAGCTGCTCCTCTGCCATATCCAGAAGCTGGTATTTGAGCGAACTGCTGCCGCAGTTGATGACCAGGATGATCTGCACTGAAGCCGTTCCTCCCTGCCGCGGGCCGCGTTGGGCGGACCGCCCACCGGAGGCGTAATTGCTAGCCCGCGCTTTGCAGCGCGGTGACCGCTACCACATTGACGATATCGTCGACGCTGCAACCCCGCGATAGATCGTTCACGCCCTTGGCCATACCTTGCAGCACCGGGCCGATCGCCTCGGCACCGCCAAGCCTCTGGACCAGTTTGTACGCGATATTACCGGCGTCCAGATCGGGGAAGATCAAGACGTTGGCGTGGCCGGCCACATCGCTATCGGGAGCCTTCTTCGCACCGATCGCGACTACCAGCGCGGCGTCGGCCTGCAACGGACCGTCGACCGCCAGATCGGGGGCCTTCTCACGCAAGATACGCGTCGCGGTGGTGACCTTCCTCACGTCCGCACCGCCGGCACTGCCCATGGTGCTGTAGCTGAGCATGGCCACGCGCGGCTCGAAGCCACAGAGTGCGTGGGCGGTCTTCGCCGTCGCGAGTGCGATGTCGGCCAGCTGTTGCGCATCGGGCGACGGGTTGACGGCGCAGTCGCCGAAGACGATCATCCCGTCCGTACCGAAATCCCAATCCGGATTGACCATCACGAAGCAGCTCGAGACCAGCGACGCGTCCGGCGCGGTGCCGATGATCTGAAAACCGGCGCGCAGCACGTCGCCGGTCGCGTTGTCCGCACCGGCGACCATGCCGTCCGCGCGGCCGTCGGCAACAATCATCGCGCCATAGAACAGCGGGTTAGCCATGATCTCGGCCGCTTCGTCGGCGCTCAATCCCTTGCGCTGGCGCTTGGCGTGGTAAGCTTGCACGTAGGCGTCCCGTTGCCCGTCGCACCGGGGATCGACGATCTCGATCCCTTCAGTCGCGGCGCCGAGTCGGGCGAGATCGGCCGTGAGTTGCTGCAC
>JAUVBS010000304.1 GCA_030591105.1 bacterium
CAGCGTCCGCGGACGGCCAGGTCCCAGAGCACGGGGAAGTGACGGACATTGGGTAGCGACGCCACGATCCGTCCACCCGGCGCAATCTTACCCGCGAGCAGGCGCAGCAGTTCTTCAGGATCGACCAGATGTTCGAGGATATCGTTCAAGAAAATGCAATCGAAGTGGGCCGGGGGAAGCTCACTGGCCTTGGCCACCGCATCTCCGCCCAGCAGGACATCTAGTCTCGGAGCAGCCGCCGCACAGGCGTCAGGATCGATCTCAATACCCCAGACCTCGACGCCGAAACGGTCCTTCAACCCGGCAGCAAAGATGCCGACCCCGCACCCCACGTCCAGCACGCGCTCAGCATCCGCTGGCAGGAAGCGGATCATCTCCGATCGCGGATGCGTGTAGTAACTGGAATCGCTCAGAGTGTGCCTCGCGCTCCCGTTTTGGTCAGCGTGGATTGACTCGCGCCGGGTACTCTCCTTCTGCAGACGCCCGGCGGACAGATTGCCAGGTACGGCCCATCCGGTCCACCGGTAAAGTGCCTTGACGGTCCTCCAAGAGCTGGACTGGTCCACGCAGCAAGCTGTTGACACGTGCTCGGGCCCGGATATATCTATCTGGTTGAGTCACGAGCAGGAGAGTCGAGATTTTGAACCCGTATTTCCCGTCAGATACCTATGATACACCGGAGGATCGGTCGCGCGACCTCATGGATCGGCTGTGCTGCGGTGGATCCCTCTGGTTCCACGTTCTCTATTCCCGGGTGGTCTTCGCAGCGCGGTTGCATGTCGCGAACAATCGCTACGATTACACCGCCTGGGCAAAATCCTCGCATGACATGTTGCAGGCCATCGAGCGATGCGGTGGACGATTCCATATCTCCGGCATCGACCATCTGCGGCACGCGGACCGACCGCTGGTTATCATCAGCAACCACATGAGCACCACCGAAACTCAGGTATTTCCCTGTCTCATCGCGCCATTTATGCCCGTGACGTTCATCGTCAAGAAGAGCCTGGTAACCATGCCCCTTTGGGGTCCGATCATGAGCTCTCGGGACCCCATCACGGTGGGCAGAGAGAATCCTCGTCATGACCTGAAAACCGTAATGACCGAGGGCACGCAGAAACTGCTAGACGGTATCTCCCTTATCGTGTTCCCCCAGTCGACCAGGCATGTAATATTCCGGCCCGAGGAGTTCAACTCGTTGGGCGTGAAACTGGCCCAGCGCGCAGGTGTCAAAGTAATGCCGGTGGCGGTCAAGACCGATTTCTGGCAAAGAGGGCGTTTGACGAAGGACCTGGGTCCTCTTCAGCGCTCGAAGCCCATTCATATGCACTTCGGCGAGCCCATCGAGATCCAAGGGAGCGGAAAAGAAGAACACCACGCGATCGTGGAGTTCATCAAAACCCATCTCGATCGGTGGGGGGCGGCTACCGCCGAGTGAATCGCGACCTGCAGACTAACCGCCAGCAGCCGGCAAATAGAGTTCACCTCCCGGCCCCAACGGCACGCCCGCCAGCAGCCAGGCTATCAGAAGCACCATCCAGACCAGCATGAACGCCATCGAGTAAGGAAGCATGGTGGCGATCACCGTACCGAGGCCGGCTTTCGGATCGTAACGTTGCATGAAGGCCACGATCAAGGCGAAGAACGACATCATCGGCGAGATGATATTCGTCGCGCTGTCTCCGATACGGTAAACGCCCTGCACCAGTTCGGGTGTGTAACCCAGCAACATGAACATCGGTATGAACACCGGCGCCATGAACGCCCACTTGGCCGAGGCGCTGCCCATGCAGAGGTTCAGAAGTCCTGACAGCAGAAGGAAAGCGAGCATCAGTGGTATCGGACCCATACCGGAGGCTTTCAAGAACTCGGCGCCCTTGATGGCGAAGATCATCCCCAGGTTGGTGTACTTGAAATAGGCGACGAACTGGGCGGCGAAGAACACCAGCACCAGGAACAGCCCCAGCGACTCCGTGGATTCCTTCATGCCCTTGATGACGTCGGCGTCGCTCTTGAAAGTGCCGGCTGTAAAACCGTAAGCGATTCCCGCCAGCATCCCGCCCAGAAAGATGAACACGACGATCCCGTCCATGAACGGCGAGTGCAGGACGCTGCCGGTTTCGGGATGACGCAGGAAACCGCTCTGCGGGACGAGACCGATCAGCACGACCGCGAACAAGAGCAGGCTCACGACCAGCGCCGACAGCAAGCCGCGCTTCTCCGCACCGGTCAGCGCCCGTAGCTGTTCGTCCTGGATCGCCGTCTCGCCTGCATAGTCGCCCAGGCGCGGGATGACCACCTTCTCGGTGACCCAGGTACCCGTCGCGGCGATCACAAACGTCGACACCACCATGAAGTAATAATTACAGGCCGGTGTGACGCTGTACCCCGGATCGATGAGGCGGGCCGCTTCCTGGCTGATTCCGGCCAGCAAAGGATCCACCGTTCCGAGCAGCAAGTTGGCGCTGAAGCCGCCCGATACACCGGCGAACGCTGCCGCCAATCCCGCGATGGGGTGCCGACCGACCGACAGAAAGATGATCGCGCCCAACGGTACGAGCAGGACGTAACCGACGTCGCTGGCCATGTTGGACAGCACTCCGGCCAGGACGATCACGAAGGTCAGCAGCCGCCGCGGCGCGGCGTGGACGAGTTGCCTCAACACCGTGGCGATCAGGCCGCTCTTCTCGGCCACCCCGATCCCCAGCATCGCGACCAGAACCGTACCGAGCGGCGCAAAACCGGTGTAGTTGCCGATCGTGTTCTCCAGGATCCAGTGCAGCCCGCTGCGCGAGATCAGGTTGATCGGCTGGACAACCGAGCCGTCTTTGGGGTTGATGGTCGAAAGCCCCAACTCGCTCAGCAGCCAAGAGAGCACGATGATCGCCAGGGCGAAGATCGCAAACAGGGTGGCCGGGTGAGGCAGCGCGTTGCCGACCCGCTCGACGGCGGACAGGAATCGGGAGATGACGGATCGGCGCGCCGCAGAGATGTCGTTCTCGGTCATCGGTGGTAGGACCTCTCACAGAGTATCGCAGCGCGGAGCGAGTACGCACAATCCCGGTTACAGCTTGACTTGCACTCCGACGCCCCTCGCGCAAGCAGCCTTGTAGATCGCTCGAGCCGTGGCGACATCTTGGATCGCCAGACCGCACGACTTGAATACAGTGATCTCCTCGTTGTTCTCGCGGCCCGGCTTCGCACCGACGACGATCTCACCGAGGCTGGCGTAGATGTGATCCTCGGTCACGGCGCCCTCCTGGATGGGAATGAGGATGTCGCCCGCCTCGGCCAGGTTGGCCTCTTTGAGATCGGCCACGAACTTCGCCCGTTTGACGGTGGTGGTGTCCAGCTCGCGGGCATCGGGGGAATGCGAACCGATATTGTTGATATGCGTGCCTGGCTGCAACCAGTCACCGTCGAAGACCGGATCGTGGGAACTGGACGCGGTAATGACGAGGTCCGCTTCGCGCACGGCACCTTCGATGTCTTCGGTCGGTATGATCTCCAGGTCCAACTCGGCGCTCATTTTCTCGATGAATCGTTGCTTGGCTTCGGGAACGACGTCGATGACGGTGACCTTTTGTAACGGGCGGACGAGGTTGATCGCCTCGAGTTGCTTCTGCGCCTGAACGCCGGCGCCGAAGACGACGCAAACGGCTGCGTCCTC
>JAUVBS010000326.1 GCA_030591105.1 bacterium
GAGCGGCCGCGAGATTCTGCAGCCGAGCCAGAATCTGGCGGACGCCGTCGCGCGTCCACGACGGCGGCTCCGGCAGACCGGTCTCGCCGAAGCGCCGCACACACTCCTGACGGCGCGCGGTCGACTGCGATCGACTCCACCTGCCGACCGCGCCCCAGAGCAGCAGTGTCACCAGACCACCCGCCCCGGCGGTGACAAGCAGCCAGCCCCAACTGCGGTCCAGAAACAAACTCGCCGCCAGGCCGATCCCGGACAAGAGCAGGCAACCCGCCAAGGTCGCCTGCCGAACACGTCGCGCGGCAGGAACGGCCACCGTCGCCAACCAGTCGAGCAGCAACTGCTGACCCTGTACGATGGCTTCGGGCAGATCGGGCAAAACCGCAGGCGCGAGATTCACATCCACCGCCAGCTTGGCCAGTCCGTCGCTCCTGGCACGCAGCGGCCGCGTTTCGTTCAGATGCGCTTCCACCGCCGCGACGGTCTCGGTGCTGATGGCCGTCGCCTCGGTACTGTCCCATTCCGCGTTCAAGGTGTCGCCGAGGCTGGTGAGGCGGGCCTCCTTTTCGGCGAGATCTCGCTCGGCTCTGCGCAGGTCCGATTGCATCTCACCGCAGGTGCGGGCTCGCTCCTGCCAGGTCTCTACGGTCGCCGGATCGGGCGGACCGTCGGGCAGGTCGGCCGCGGCCAGCTGACGTTCGGCCGCGACGATACGCTCGGTCGGCTGCGTCAGATCGTCTTGCTTCTGCTCGCGGTTGCTGGCGATCTCTGCGAGCTGTTGCTGTTCCTGGCCGGTCATGTCCGCCAACACCGGTTCGAAGGCGTCGCACTCTGCCGCGATACGGGCGAGCTGCTCGCCGACGGTCACCAGTTCGTGCTCTTTGTGCCACAACGGAAGCAGGGCGGCGGCGGCGCGCCCCATGTCCAGCCGCTGCCGTAACGTCTTTAACTCGTCCTCTTCGGCGGCAAGCTGGCGCTGTTCGTTACTCAATGTCTGCACTTGTTTAGCGGCGGTCTGCAGCTCTTGTTGTTCCTTGTAACCGATCCGCGTCCGGTCGCTGAAAAACTCGCGCTCTATCTTCTCGAGGTTATACCCGCCGGCCATGCGGGTGCGGATCTCCTCGGCGAGTTCGCGGTCGGTAGCGCCGGGCGCTGTCTTCAGCAGGTCGACGATCTCGAGTCGGTAAGCGCCCGCTAACTGGTCACCGGGTACGGTCGGCGCGTTGGTCACGGCGGCGCCGCGCTGCCAGACGACGTCGCTCTGCCCTTGGCGCGACGCCCGCCAGGTCTCACCCCGTACCTCCCAGCTACTGTCCAGATCCAGTGGCGTGAACGACTCGCGCCGCGGCCACAGCAATGCCCTTACGGCGCGGCAGAGCGAACTCTTACCCGATCCGTTGGGACCGACGATCAGATTGATGCCCGGTGCGGCCGTCAGTGTGAACGGTGTATCGATGCCCGGTAGACGGCGGACCCGTAGTTCACACAACCGCATGCTCGTCCTCCTGCTGAGCCAAAAGGGCGGCAAGGGCGCGGTACCCGACTCGCAACAGCCGCGGGCGGATCTCGAGATCGCCCGGGTCGCGGCGGTTCAGGGCGACAAACTGTGGGCGGCCGGTCACCTCGGCAGCCTCGGTGCATGCGGTATCGACCAGCGGCTGGTCGTCCCCCCGCTCGATGGCGAGCAGATGCCGGGCGAGCAGACCGGGCGGGTCGGCGGTTCGCGCCAGATCGGTCAGGTCGATGGCGGGAGCGGCGTCGTTCACGAGGCGGTCGACGAACAGCAGCGTCGGGTCGCACGGTACCGCCAACTGATCGGTCCGAAATTCCGCCACCGCCCGCAACAGCCCCGCAAAATCGCCGCACCGGCCGGTCAGCCGGACCCGGCAGCCGAGCGCCTGGGTCTCGGTCAACTCGTCGGCCAATTCATCACGGCGACGCCGCAAGGCCGCGATGACCGCGGCCTGCAGGTCGAGCACCGGGTTTGCCAGCTCGTCGACCGGCAGCACCACCGTTTCCCAGCGCAGCGGACCGAGCGCGAGCTGCCGCTGCGTGATCTGCCCCCCACCGTCCACACTGATCAGCCACGGGCCGTGGCGTCCGGTCTCGGTCCGGTCCAGTCCGACCAGCGAACCGAGGTAGCCGAAACGGCCGTCGCCGTGAGACAAGGTGGGCCGATGGATGTGCCCGAGGAGCCAGATGTCCGGACCGGCGGCGGTCAGTTCGGCGCGGCCGACCGGCGCGTAGCGGCTACCGGACGCGTCGAGGTCTGCGTGCAGGATACCGAGCAACGGCATGTCGTCGGGAAACGGCAGCCGACCGGACGGCAACGGACTGGCGGTGACGATCTTCTGCGGGAAGGACCAGCCGACCAGACGCACGTCCGGACCGTCCCGTCCCGATACGATGTGGTCCTCCCACTGCCCGCCCGTACCGAGCACCCGGAACCCTTCGAGGCTGTCGGCCAGCCGCGGTAATACCTCGACGTCGTGATTGCCGGCCACGGCACAGACGTCGATGCCCGCTGCGGTCAACCGTCCGATCCCACTCTGTAGCTGGCCGAACGCCTCGAAACGAGCGTTGTCCGACTCGACGAGGTCGCCGGCCAGAACCACCGCATCGACCGCCAAATCGATCGCCTGGGCGACCACGCGCCGCCACGCTTCGGCCGGACCGAGGTGGCGTGGCGCAAGTCTGTACTCGTCGAGGATACCGGCAGGCAGACCGGACGCCAGTCGGCCCAGATGCATGTCGCCCACGCACATCAGAACCGTGGCGCCACCGGAAGCCATGCTTAGTTACCTCGCGTTCCGGATGATTACCGAGTGAGCCGAGTCTAGCTGAACTCCAGGTAGGGGTCGTTCCCGCCACGTGCGGAAACAGTGCCGACCACGGCAGCGCAAAGCGCATCGGCTTCGTTCACGACGGCGATCAACTCGTCGCACCGCTCGGCCGGCACCGCGATCAATAACCCACCGCTGGTCTGGGGATCGTGCACCAACCCGATCATATCCGACGCCAGCGATGGTGAGAACAAGCAGCGGGCCTGCGTGAAATCGGCGTTGGCGTTGGTACCACCGCAAGTAAAACCGGCGCCGCAGAGAGCCTGGGCATCGGGCAGCTGCGGCAGACTCGCGGTGTCGATGGTCAGCTTCACGTCTGCGCCCAGAGCCATTTCCAGGGCGTGGCCACTCAGACCGAAACCGGTCACGTCGGTCGCGGCGCTGGCCCCAGCGGCCCACAATCGTACCCCAACGTCGTTCAAGGTGATCATGCAGGTGACCAGGGCGTCGAAGGCGGCCGGCGCGAGCTTGCCCGCCTTGGCGGCGGCCACCAGTGCGCCGGTGCCGAGCGGTTTGGTCAGCACCAGCCGGTCACCCGGCCTGGCCGTGCTGTTGCGTAAAATCTGGTCCGGATGGACTTCGCCGGTGACCGAAAGACC
>JAUVBS010000456.1 GCA_030591105.1 bacterium
CATGGTACACCGCGCCATCATGGGGTCGCTGGAGCGGTTCATCGGGGTCTTGACCGAGCATTACGCGGGAGATTTCCCGCTCTGGCTCGCGCCGGAGCAAGCACGTGTCCTGTCGGTCAGCCGGGATCAGCATCGCTACGCGCGCGATGTGGCGGCGCAGCTGAGCGCGCTGGGGCTGCGGGTCGGTAGTGACGATCGCGACGAGAAGATCGGTTTCAAGATCCGCGAGGCAGAAATGCTGCGCGTGCCGTACATGCTGGTTGTCGGTGGGCGGGAGATGGCGGCGGACACGGTGGCGGTCCGGGCACGCAAGCAGGGCGACCTCGGTAGCCGCCCGGTGGCCGAATTAGGCCAACAACTACTTGACGTTATCGCGAGCAAGACCTAGCATATCAGCACTGTAAAACGGCCGGACCGGTGGGATAGGCCAGGTCCGGCGTGAAACAAGCAGAGGTTCGCCCTCTCACCGTGACTGGCTCTGGCGTTGTTGCCGAGACGGTACGGTTGATTCCCGAGGCGGACCATTGTGTCCGTCTTTTCACGTACGGAGCGGTACGACAACTCAGCGTAGGAGGTACGCTCATCAAGGGAACCAGGACGACTCGGGTCAACCGGAACATCAAGATCCCGCGCGTGCTCGTCGTCGACGAGGACGGTACCCAGCTCGGCATCCTCGATACAGCGGAGGCGCTGTCGATAGCCGAGACCAAAGGACTGGATCTCGTGGAGGTGGCGCCGACTGCCCGTCCGCCGGTCTGCCGGATCATGGATTACGGCCGGTACAAGTACGAGCAGAGCAAGAAGGCGCGCAAATCGCGTCAGGCGTCGCACAGCATGAAGGTCAAGACGATCAAGTTTCGACCCAAGACGGACAACCACGATTACAACTTCAAGAAGAAGCACATCGTTAACTTCTTGCAGGCAGGGAACAAGGTCAAGGTCATCATGCAGTTCCGGGGGCGCGAAATCACCCATCTGGACCTCGGACTCGAATTTCTGAGGCACCTGATCGATGAGGTAGACGAGTACGGGACACCTGAGTCCATGCCGATGCGCGAAGGACGATTCGTGTCGTTCATTCTCGCACCGCGCAAGGGGCCGACGACGACTGGTTAGCGTCGGACCCGCGAGGTCGATAGTGCGATCGGAGAGCGGAAGCGCCCGCGGTATGCGGGGTATGCAACCCGTTCCCGCAACAGAGAGAGGCAAGCGATCATGGCCAAGCAGAAGATGAAGACCAACCGCGCGGCGGCCAAACGCTTCCGGAAAACGGCCAGCGGCCGCATCCGCCGGAACAAGGCCTACCACGGCCACTTGTTCACGGCAAAGAGTCCGAAGCGGCGGCGAAACCTGCGCAAGGCGACACTGGTCGCCGCCAGTGACGAATCGCGCGCGAAGCGCATGCTCGCCGGCAATGGCTAGCACGGCTTTACACAGAGGATTTTACGGGAGGCAAGAGGATGCCCAGGGCAACTAATAACCCTGCCGCCAAGCAGCGACGTAAGCGCATTCTGAAACGCGCCAAAGGCTTCTTCGGCGGCAAGAAGAATCAGATACGTGAAGGGCGGCACGCCGCCGAGCGAGCGATGGCCTATGCTTACCGCGATCGCAAGACGCGCAAGCGTGATTTCCGGCGGTTGTGGATCACGCGCATCAACGCCGCCGCACGGCTGAACGGCTTGAGTTACAGCCATTTCATCAACGGTTTGAAGAAGGCCCAGATCGACATCGACCGCAAGATGTTGGCGGACCTGGCCGTGTACGATGAGCAGGGATTCGCCAAGCTGGCCGAAGTAGCCAAGAACGCGCTGTAGACCCGCGCACCGCGACCGGCCGCCAGGACGGTGAACCTGGCGCGGCCGAGGGGGACCGACGGCATGGAACAGACCATCGACCGGCTGAGGTCCGAGGCTCTGCAGCAGATCGAGGCGGCCACCGACACGGAGCAGCTCGAAGTGATCCGGGTTGCCGTACTCGGGCGCAAGGGTCGCTTGACGACGCTGTTGCGCGGGCTGAAAGACACCGCACCCGACGACCGTCCGCGGTTGGGTGCGGCGTTGAACCGCTTGAAGGACGAGGTCGGTGAGGCGCTGGAGCGGCGCGAGCGAGCGATCGGGGGTGGTGGTGGCACCGATCTGCCGGTGGGCGATCTGACCCTGCCGGGAAGCACGCCGGTGCCGCTGGGGGTGGCCCACCCGCTGCAGGTGGTCCTCGAAGAGATCTGTGACATTTTCTACGGCATGGGCTATAGCCGTGGCGACGGTCCGGACGTAGAACTCGATTACTACAATTTCACTGCGCTCAACTTTCCGGACGATCAC
>JAUVBS010000129.1 GCA_030591105.1 bacterium
CGGTCGCCCAGACATCGGTGGTCGCGGCGAGGAATTCGAGCATGCCAGGCAACAACAACTCATCGAGTTCCGAGCGGAAAACAGGAAGCCAGTCGCGGGCTGCCAATGAGCGGCCGAGATATGTACAATCTTCGGCCAGCGGCGCACTCAACGCCACCGGCACGCTCAGACGCCCTGCGGCATATTCGGCCAACAGGCAAGCGACGCACTCGTCGAGATTCGCCGCCCAACAAGTGGTGACCAGCCCCTTGTCCCGGCGTCCGGCCCGCTCGTGTGCCGCAGTTGCAGTGGGCAGCAGGCTGCAGACCTCGGCCCATAAACGCCGCGCTTGGCGGATCTGACGGTCGAGAACAACAACTTCCCCACGCCCGGGAGTCGTCAGGAACATGTTTTCCCAAGGCTCGGCCGTCTCGGCCATATCGATGGTCATCACCAGCCGACCTGGCCGGGCCCGCTCGCACACGCGGTAGCGCTCTTCGGTTGCGAATCGCTGGGCCTCCAGCGCAACCACCACGGTTTCGCCGCGGCGAAGATCCGCGTCGGCCGGCAACGGCGGCGGCAGCGAACGTTCGCCAGAGATCACGATATCCGGAGAGAGGTCGCAACGGAGGCGTCGTAACGCGACGTGTAGACGTGCGGCGGTAGCTGTGTCCGGACAATAGTAGGTGATCTCTTCCGGTGCCACCCCTTGCCCCAGCGCGCGGCCGATACCGTCGACCACGGCCGCGAGTCGCCCACTACCGGTCATCCCACGCAACACCAGCAGATTGCTACCGTCACCGCCGGGTGCGGTGAACTCACCGACACGGACGGCAGCCAGCTCGTGCGGTGCCTGGCGCCCTGGCTGCAACAGACCAAAACGGCGCCGCCTGCGAGGTGCGGCCGGCCCGGCCGTCGTAGCAAGGGGAGAGTCGAGCACACCATCCTGCCACGCGCGGCGCAACGTGTCATACCAGCGATCTCGCCGACCCACCAGTTCCTGCCATAGATCGCTGGCAGCGGTGTCACTGTGCAGGGCCGCACTGTCCGCGAGCGTGAGCAGATCGATCAGAGGTAATGCGTCATCCCCGCACGGTCCCTCCCAGCGCCACCAGTGGAGCATCGCTCCGAGCGCCGGTAACCGGTCGGGAAGGTCCAGCTCGGGCGTTAGCACCAGCCGCACACCATCGGCATCTCGTCCCGACTCGGCCCAGAGTCGCCGAACCGTCGCTAGGGTGTGGTCCATACGCCGGTGCAACGCGGCGAGCAGCAGCTCCGGCTCACCCAAATAGCCGATCAAGCGGCGGTGCGAAAACAGGCTGCCCATTTCGGGACGATAGATCAGCTGTTCGCCACTGCCCGGAGCCGCCTCGCCGGGTACCGCGACAGCGCCGGCGGGCAACTGCAGCGACCAGGCGCCAAGCAGACGATCGAGAGACCAGAGTACGTCGCGATCACAATGGCCGATCATCTCGGTCAGGTCGCAGCGTACGATCTGCCCCGGGGCTGCGTCCGCCAGCGGCCCGGCGAGCAGCGCCGGTAGTAAGTCCATCAGCTGCCGGCCGTTCGACTCGATCTCGGCATAGGTGAGCCCCGCAGCCAGCACCTCTGCAGCACCGGTTTGCGGTGGATCAGCGACCGCCGTGACCGGATCGCCAGCCAACAGTGCGAGCCACCTTGCAGTGTTCACGCCTTGCATTAACTCGGTGGCTTCAATCCCGCACACGAAACTAAGATAGAGTAACGGCACCAGATCCATTTCTGGCTCGTCGGCACCCGGGCGCCGCGGCCAGACCTGCGGGAAATCGCGCAGCAAATGCCAGAGCCGCCGCCTGCGCACCAGCGTCCGCTCGGGACGACCGCCGTCCAGTTCGACGGGGTGGTAGCACAGCGACAAGGTGCCCTGAGCATCGCCGGGCCACGGTGGCAACCCCGCCAACTGCGGCGAAGGTGCGAAGAGCAAGGCGTGGTGCCACTGGGGATCGAAGGAGTGCAAGTTTTCGCGCGAAGCCAGGACCCAACGACCTTTCCGACCCACAGACAGCGACCACTGCCGTTGCTGCGGCCGCGCGCTAATCTCACCGGCAAACCGCTGACGATCGATATCGTCGACCAGGTTCTGCTCGCTCCCCGGTGTTGTCCACAGCCGTAGTGGTAGGGGTTGGCCGCAGTCATCCCGCCGTAGCAAAGCGTCGAAGCGTGCGGTGTCCAACCTCCGCGCTAGCTGCAACCGTGCCGCCGGGCCCAGCCAATCCACCACCGGCAAACAGCAGTGTGGGCAACTGACCGCAGCGGCATTCCCGTCCGCTGCCGAACCGCATCGGGGACAGGTCACCTGCCAGCTGTCTGCACGTCCGATCGGCACCGGTGCCGCCAGCGCCAGGGCCGCACCGGTCGTAACCGCCGCCGCGGTACCGTCGCCAGGCCCCCCTCCGTTCGCCTCCGGTACCGCGGTGTCGAGCTGTCCGGCCAGATACCGCACCCACGGTTGCGATAGGTCGTCGAGTAGGATCACGCAGCGCTCGGCACCGGCGGTCGCGATCCAGCGCAGGGCGATGGCCGCCGATGTATGCGGATGGTCCACGGTGGGCAACCAGCTGGCAAGATCACCGACCCAGATCGCGCGCGGTGGGTACAGCTGCAACGCGGCTTTGACCGACGGCCGCACAAAATCGCCCGGCTGCAACCAGAGGATCGGTCCGGGCGCGGAAAGCACCTCGGCGTCCGGGTGAGAGGACCACACCGTGTCACCAGGGACTGCAACGCCAGCCAGCAACGTAGCCACGCCAGGAGGCGGATCAGTGGCGATCGCCAGGGTGTAGTATTCCAATTCACCGCGCTCCCAAGCGACGACGGCCGCGACGGCAAGATCCCACCAGCGCCGGGTGGCGTCACCACGGCAGAGTTCGATCCGCGCAGCGGCCGCCGGTATCGCAGTAGCCCGTGCCACAGCGTTGGCTACCGATTGCTCCGCAAATTTCCCCAGACCGCGTTCGTCCACCAAGCCACGTGCTTGCAGCCAGCGCTGAACCGGTTCAAACCAATGCTGCGCCGCGCCGACCGGCGCTCGGTAACCGCGGCGGCTGGCTGCTGCCGCCGGCAACGTGAGATCGTACTGTTCGGCACGTCCGTCAGTTGCGGCGGCGACCGCACGCCCCGCCGTCCACACCGCATCGGTCTGGTCGCTACCCCGCCGCGGCCTCATGATGCGCCACCAGCGTGGATCGGCGATATCGACCGTTTCGGCACCGCAGGCCAACAACGCATTAATTTCCAGGGAACAAACCGCGCGCACCTGTTCGGCCCGCTTCCGTCGCGTGCGGTCAGCCCGCTGCCAGTCTCTCGACCACGGTTTCATCGCGCCGGCGAATGCCACGAGCTCCGGTACCAGCAAGTATTCGCCGGCCGGCTTCTCGGGCACCGCTCGCGGTCGGCCAGGCAGGGTCCCGAAGGCACCGGCGAGCGCATCGTCCCAGAAATCCCGCCAGACGCCTTCCGCTGGCAAGCGCACCAGGCAAGATCGACCGGCCGCACCGACGACTGCCAAGCGAGCTAGCTGCCCCGCTCCACAGGCGGTCGGCAGTAGCCGAGCGTCGGGAGCGACTCCGGCCGCAGCCAGAAACAGACGCGGTGCGGCGACGTCGTCCAGTACCAGGCGGTAGGGGGCGCCGTACGGAACGAGCCATCGCGTCAGCTGCTCCTCCAGCTCGGTCCGGGCAAATACCGCCGCAGTGAGCACCGATAGATGACGCCGTCCCCGCGTCGCTAGCACAGTGTGCAACCGCTGCAATTGCTTTTCGCCCCGCGACAGCAGCTGCCAGTGTAGCGCCGCACTGTCCAGAAAAAGCCAGGCCGCATCGCTACCATCGTACACACCCCAGGTGTCATCGAGGCGGCCGACCACCGGTACTAGGCTGTCGATTTGACCGACGACCAGACCGGAACGGCGCACACGCTGGCTGTACTGCTCCGCCCACGACACCTCGCCGGTATCATCGGTCTGTAGCGGTAGCACCTTCGGTAGATCCGAGACTAGTTCGCTGTAACGTGTGTAGAGGCCCACCGCGTGGCCCGGACGCGGCCGAACGGCCAGAAAATCCAATAGGTCGCCGTTGTGGCTCTCGACCAAACGAACCCAGTGGAAGAGTGCCAGTAGCGGGTCGTCCGCGTCGTCGGCTATCTCACGTGTGAGCAGCTCCTCGAGCAACCCGAGTGCCGTAGAGAGGTCGTGCACCTGGCCGGCCGGCGGCACCAACGTCACCGGTCCATACGCACTGCTGGTCAACGGCGCCACCGCGTCGAGTCGTTCGAGTCGATCGACGACGACCCGTACCCGACGTTGGCCGCCGGCCCACGCAACCGCGGCAGCGGCCGGATTGCCGGTGGTCACCACCGCGACCGGGCTGCCCACCAGATCGGGACGATCCAGCCGCGGCCAGTCGGCCGCCTCACCACCGACGTCCGTAAGCGGGTCCGGACGTGTCCAAAGCAACGGCAGCGTCCAGGGTTGAAACGACGCGTCCACCGCACGACGGGTATCGTCACCCAATACCAGGCAGGAATACACGAATTCGGCCGCGGCATCACCCCGACGGGCCAGTTCGCCGCAGCCAGCCCTGAGTGCGGGATCGGCTCGGTGGATCCGTGACAGACAGGCGAGCCAGAGCAGACCGGCACCCACCGCTTCGGATACGCCATCGTTGCGCTCGGCGTCGAGACGATCGGCGCGACGCGGCGGCTCGAGCAACGGATGGCCGTGCAGTCGGTTCCAATCGGCTCGCCACGCACCGGCCTCGCCGAGGGCGAAGCGTCGTCGTACTTCCACACTCGGACCTTCGGGCGGCAAGTTCGGTTCGAGCAGGGCGACGACGAACGGTTCGACCGGCCAGCCGGTGGCCCACGCTTGGTCATCCGGCAGTGCGGCTGCCATCGCGGGGTCCGCCCACACGACGCGTCCTGCGCACGGCGCCAGAAAAGTCGCCAAGGCATCGGTCGGCGCGCCAGCAGCCCAGAGCGCCACGTCGCGAGGCTGGTCTCCCCACCAGGTAATGAAGACGAGATGGCCGGGCGTGCCGGCAGCCGACGCCCACGCCAGCGACGGCTGAGCAGCGGGTCGCCGCAACTCGATCAGCGCGAGCACGGCTGCAAGCCGGGTGGCCAGTGCGCTACCGGGCGCCAGCGCCGCCGACCGCAGCGACTGCTGCGCTTCGCCGTAAAGCGGTACCGGATGGTGTTGCCCCGTCGCATTGACCAGCAGCTCCAGCGTCCGCACACGTGCTTCGTCGCTGCGATCTCCCGGTTCGGGATTGAGCGCCATATACGCCCGATACAGTTCCACAGCCCGCGGCGCATCGTCGAGCAAGTGGTCGGTAATGACCACTTCGAACCAGGCGCGCTCTTCTTGCAGACGGCTGACCGAACCGAAGTAACTTTCGTGGAGCAACCGGACCAGCGCTGCGGCCCACTGCCGACGTTCGTCGGCCGGATCGCCATCGGTCTCAACCCATGGATCGGCCGCCATCTCCGTCAACAGAGAGTAACCCCGGCGTGCCAACCAGAGTCGATCTTCCTCGGTCAACGGTAAATCGTGACGCAAGAGACTCACGTCGCAGAGACGCCCGGTCCGCCGGGAGGTACGCAACACCCCCTTCAACAATACGACCGCTGACGACGGCTCCTCTCCGAACAGAGTACTACGGGTGACCAAGAAAAGTGCTGATTCAAGCACCGGTTGGTTGGCTTCAGCCGCATCCTCGGGACGCAAGTCCGCCAGCCGCACGGCCTCGCGGACCGTCGCGTCGGCCCGCTCCCGAAACCGGGTTTGCAGACCGGCGACTGCGGCGGGCCAGCGCCCCGCCGGCGGCGTCCGATCACCACGGTCGGTAATCCCGTGTAGCAACCGACGCATACCGTCTGCCAACCGCTCGGTCCAGAAGACCCGACCACCGGATTCATCGCGGGTAAGGCGCGCCTCGACCAGCAACTGCTCTGCCGTTACAAAGTCGTCCCCGGCGAGGGCTTGATCGGCTCTTTCGAGGATGCGCCAGTAGTTCATGGCCGCGCGGCCATTGCCGAGGCCGCCGGTTCACCCCTGTCGAAGTCCAGGCGTTCATAGGAAGGTTGGGCACTCCGTTCACCCACCCGAGGATACGCGAAAAACCCACCTGCGGACCAGTGTAAATTCCGCAAAACCCAGATTACGCCGACAAAAAGGCACGTCTCAGAGTTCGGCCCCAAGAATGAGTCTGGGGCGGATCGTCTAACACCTTGGTAATGGGGCGTCACGAAGGCTCCGTAGCCAGGATGGCGAAGGGGCCGTAGTGCGGAGCGAGCCGCCACAGGAGGTGGCGGCGAACGCCCCCATTACCAAGGTGTTAG
>JAUVBS010000079.1 GCA_030591105.1 bacterium
ACCTCTCCGCCGCGAGACGCCAGGCGGAGGTTCCGGCCGGGCTGACTCCTTTGACGAACCATGTCGGTTCGGCCCCGGCGCTGGTCGGCCGCCTGGCCGACCGTACCGTGGTCGTACTTCCGGGCGTGCCGGCAGAGCTGGTCGGTTTGCTACCCGACGTCGTTGCCTGGCTCGAGGGCAGCGATCTGCTACCGTCGGCGCGGCCGACGTTGCTGTTTCGTACGGCACAGCGGGCCGAGTTGGCGCTGGTCGAGACCTGCGCGCCGGTGCGCGAGGCGCTACCCGGTTTGCAGTGGGCGTGGTGGTTGGTGCCGTGGGGCGTGGACCTGCGGGTCGCTTTACCTGCCGCGGGGGTGGATCCGCAACAGCTTGCGCGCGCCGAATCAGAACTGGTCGACCGGTTGGCGCCGATCACCTACGCCCGGCGTCCCATCGAGCTGAACGAAGTCATCCAGGAGGCGATGCTCGCGCGCGGGGCGACGCTGGCCGTCGCCGAGTCTTGCACGGCCGGTCTGCTCGCCGCGCGTTTGACCGACCCGCCCGGTGCCTCGGGCTACTTTCGCGGTGGCATCCTGGCCTACGCCGACGCGGTCAAGCAGCAGCAGCTAGGAGTGCCGGCCGCGCTGCTGGCAAGCGATGGTGCGGTGAGCGAGTCGGTGGCGGTTGCCATGGCGGACCGGTGCCGTCGGCAATTCGGCACCGATTACGGTCTGGCGGTGACCGGTATCGCGGGTCCCGGCGGCGGCAGCGACCTGAAGCCGGTCGGTACGACCTGGGTCGCTCTGGCCACCCCGACGGCGAGTTACGCGCGCTGCTATTGGTTCCCGTCGACGCGCGTGCACAACCGTCGGCTAACGGTGGCGGTGGCGCTCGATACGTTGCGGCGCACTCTGGCCTGGGGAGATGACCGGCCGCCGTGGCTGCCGGACGATTCGTGGGCGAGAGAGACATGAGGTTGTTTGTCGCCGTCAACCCGGATGAGCACTTCTCTAAACAGCTGGCCACCCAGCTAGACGCTTGGCGCCAGCAACTACGTGTCGCCTGGTCGCGCCCGCAGGCGTGGCACTTCACTCTGATGTTCCTGGGCGAGTGGCCGGCCGAACGCATCCCTGCGTTACGGGAAGCGCTCTTGACCGAAGCGGCGGCGCATACGCGGTTCACCGTGACCTGCGGCGAAGTCGGGGCGTTTCCGAACCTGCGTGCGCCGCGGGTGCTCTTTTTGCATGCGGAGAGCGGTGGTCGGTTGGAGGCGCTGGCCGACGGCGTGTGCCAACGGGTGGCTGCCACCTGGCCGGAAGGCCCTCAGGATCGCAAAGGGTTCCGGGCGCATCTGACGTTCGCCCGCATCAAGCGCCCGCTGCCCCGCGCGCAGCGAGGCCTGGTGGCGCAGATCCAGTTCGCACCGTGGCAACCGTTTACGGTCGAGGTGCTACGGCTGGTGAGTAGCGAACTGAGGCCCGATGGAGCGCGGCACGTCGATATCGCGCGGTTGCCGCTGGCTTGAATGGCCGTTGCGACCGCACCGACCCGCGTGTTATTCTGACTCGCTTTCCGGGAAACCTCGCGGCCGTAGCTGCGGGCAACGCCGCGGACAGGGTCACGGAGCCCGGCAGCGCCGGACCAACCCGCAACCAAGTATCCGCAGGTAACAACGACACGACCCGTTTGCACAGGAGTGGACCCCATGGCGCCGAACAACAAGGATGACAGGGCCAAAGCGCTCGAACTGACCCGTGCCCAGATCGAGAAGCAATTCGGCAAAGGCTCGATAATGCTACTGGGCGACAACAAGGTGTACGACGAGATCGACGCGGTCTCCACCGGTAGCCTCGCCCTGGACATCGCCCTCGGTGTCGGCGGTTTGCCCAAGGGCCGCGTCGCCGAGGTTTACGGACCCGAAGGCAGCGGTAAGACCACCGTGGCGCTGTCGTGTGTTGCCAACTGCCAGAGCACCGGCGGCACGGCGGCGTTCATCGATGTCGAGCACGCACTCGATCCGGGCTACGCCCGCAAGCTCGGTGTTGTTGTCGACAACCTGCTCGTCTCGCAACCCGTCACCGGTGAGCAGGCGCTCGAAATCACCGAGATGCTCGTGCGCTCGGGCGCCATCGACATCCTCGTGATCGACTCGGTCGCTGCGCTGGTGCCGCGCGCCGAGATCGAGGGCGAGATGGGCGACATGCACCTCGGCCTGCAGGCGCGCCTGATGTCGCAGGCGCTACGCAAGTTGACCGGCGCCATTTCGAAGACCAACACGCTGGTGCTGTTCACCAACCAGATCCGTATGAAGATCGGTGTGATGTTCGGGAATCCCGAGACCACCAGCGGTGGCAACGCGCTGAAATTCTACAGCTCGATCCGCCTCGACATCCGTCGTATCGGGGCGATCACCCAGGGCGAGGAGGTCATCGGCAACCAGGTACGGGTCAAGGTCGTCAAGAACAAGGTGGCGCCGCCGTTCCGCAAAGCCGAGTTCGACATCCTCTACGGCGAAGGCATCAGCAAGGAGGGCGACCTGATCGACCTCGGCGTAGCATCGGATATCATCCAGAAATCGGGTGCCTGGTACAGCTTCGGCGACGAGCGGCTCGGACAGGGTCGCGAAAACGTGCGTGTCTTCCTGAAGGAGACCCCCGACCTCTACGAGGAGATCAAGCAGCTCGTGTTCGCCCATTACGGTATCGGCCAGATCAGCGCCTCGGACGCCACGGTTGCCGACGCTGAAGCGCCGGGCAAATCAGCAGCGGACAAGTCGGCAGCCGACAAGCCGTCGTCGGCCAAAGCCTCGGTGGCCAAGAGTGTAGCGGGTAAAGCGGCGGCAGCACAAGCGGGCGGCCGTGTGACCGCGGCGCCCCGCAAGAGTGGTGGCGCCTGAGGCGGCTACGATGAACGACCGGTCCCGCCAGCTGGTCGCGATCCGCACCGAAGGTGGTAGCGTGACCCTCGTTCTGGACGGGGGTGAAATTTACGAAATCGCGCCGGACGCCGTGCCGGCCGGGTTGCCTGCCGTGGGGGGGAGTATCGACTCCCCCCTTCTGGCTGTCATCGCGCAAGCGGCCCAACGCAAGCGGGTGGCGCGCCGTGTTCTACGGCTCCTTGATCGGCGATTACAGCCGATGGCTGCGTTACGTCGCAAGCTGCGTGAAGAGGGCTTTGACGAAGGGCCGGTGGCCGACGTTCTGGCGCAGCTCGAGGAGCGCGGAATGCACTCGGACCGGCGCTATGCGGAGGCGTACTGTCGGGATACCCTGTTGCACCGTCAGGTCGGCCGACTATACTTGCGGGCCAAGCTACGCGCGAAGGGGATCGCAGCCGAACTGGCTCAGAACGTGGTGGCGGCCGAGCTGCCTCGCGAGAGAGAACGCGAGCTGGCGTTGGCGGCGGCCGCACGGAGGTGGCGGCGCGAGCGTGGCCCGAGCGACCATACCACCAAAGCGCGGGTCGCACGTTTTGTTGTCGGCCGTGGCTTTCCGGCGCCACTAGCGCGCGAGGTAGCCTGGTCAACTGCACCGCGTGCGCAGGATCTGACTGCTGACGGTCCGGAAGGCGAAGTGTGATGAAACTGCTGGTGACCGGCGCCGCGGGGATGCTCGGCCGGGCGGTCGTTGAGTGCTGTTCGCAAGAGCAGACGACGGTCGGCGTCGATCTGGCTGACGGTGATTTGACCGACCCAGCGGTAGTCGACCAATTGTGGCGGCGTCACGCTCCGGATTGGCTCGTTCACTGCGCCGCCTATACCGATGTCGATGGTGCCGAGAGCGCACCGGAACTGGCGCTGGCAGTCAACGCCGAAGCAACCGCCCATTTGGCTGCGGCCTGTCGGCGAACCGGCGCCGGGATGACCTACATCAGTACCGATTATGTGTTTACGGGTGACGCCGACGGCTATACCGAGGATGCGTCGCGCGATCCGGTCAATCTATACGGCCAGAGCAAGGCGCGCGGTGAAGAGGCGGTCGAAGCGTTGGCCGAGCAGACCGTACCGTGGCAGATCGTCCGTACCAGCTGGCTGTTCGGCGCTGGACCGACGAACTTCGTCAAGACGATTCGTCGCTTGCTAAGCGAGCGCGAGCGTCTGCAGGTGGTTGCCGATCAGCGCGGGTGTCCGACCTACGCCGCCGATCTAGCACAGCTACTTTGTTGCTTGATTCGCCGGCGTGCGACCGGCAAGTTCCACGGGACCAACCGCGGTGTTTGCTCGTGGTTCGAGTTCGCCCAGGCGATCGCCGTAGCGAGTGGGGCCGACCCCGGGCGGATCGATCCGTGCGTCACCGAGGCCTACCCGACCCCGGCGCGGCGACCGGTCTGTTCGGTTCTACGCGACACCCGTCTGGCGGCGACGGGTTGTCAGCCGCTCCCGTCGTGGCAAGACGGGCTGCGCAGATACGTGGCGGAGCTATAGAGCGGTCGCACCGCCGAGCAGAGTGAAAGGACTCGCCAATGACCTCCCACGAACGGCGAGATCGTCATTACGAAGAGGCGACCGAGGCGTTCGCAGCGACGGTCAACGAGCTACAAACCGCCCTGGCCAACCTCGGCGCTGCCCATTGTCAAGCGGTCTACGATCTGGCGCGGGCCGTGCTTGCGGGCTGGGAGCGGGGAGGTAAGCTGCTCGTCTGCGGCAACGGCGGTAGCGCGGCCGACAGCCAGCATATCGTTGCCGAACTGGTCGGCCGCTATCTCGTCGACCGGCCCGGCTTCGCGGCGATCGCTCTGAGTACCAACACGTCGACGGCGACCGCCGTCGGTAACGACTACGGCTTTGCGCAGATTTTCGCCCGCCAGGTTACGGCGCTGGGTCGGCCCGAAGACATACTGCTGGTCATCTCCACCTCGGGCAACTCGCCCAACTGCATCGCCGCCGTCGCCGCCGCACGCAACGTCGGCATGGCCGTGCATGGTTTTCTCGGCGGTGACGGTGGTCAACTCCTACCACTGGTCGATGGCGCGCTGATCGCCCCTAGCAATGCGACACCCAAGATCCAGGAAATTCACATCATGATGGGACACCTGCTCTGCCGTCTGCTGGAGCAATGGGGAATCGCGGACGGTCTCGCCGGTAGCAACGGAGTTCAAAAAGAGCCTGCCGATGAATGAAGCAACGGTCCCGCCGGCCGCCAGCACGATCTTGCCGGCTGGGTTGCGCGTGGCGCTCGTCCACGACTGGCTGACCGGGATGCGCGGCGGCGAGAAGTGTCTGGAGGTCTTCTGCGAGCTCTTTCCGCAGGCCGATCTCTTTACCTTGTTGCACGTACCGGGCAGCGTCAGTGCGGTCATCGAGCGGCACCGGATCACGACCTCCTTCCTGCAGAAGCTGCCGTCCGCAGCGCGGACGTATCGCTGGGCACTGCCGCTCTTTCCGCTGGCGATCGAATCGTTCGATCTGGCTGGCTACGACCTGGTACTCAGTAGCAGTCACAGTGTGGCCAAGTCCGCCCGCGTCGGGCCGGACGCCTTGAGCATTTGCTATTGCTACACGCCGATGCGTTATGTCTGGGATCGATTCGACGACTATTTCGGCAGCAAGCCCGCCCTGCTGCGCGCGGCGATCGGAGCGGTCGCGGCGCAACTCCGGCACTGGGATCGGCGCACTGCCGCGCGCGTACGGCTGTGGTTGGCCATCAGCACCGTTGTTCGCCAGCGGATCCTCACCTACTACGGTGTGGAGGATCGCGACGTCGAGATTGTCTTTCCGCCGGTCGATACGAGTGTCTTTCGTCCCGATGCGGCGCCCGGACCACCGGCGGGGCTCGCGAGCGGTGGGTATGATCTGGTAGTCTCGGCGTTGGTAGCGTATAAGAAGATCGACCTGGCAGTACAGGCGGCGATCGAGACCGGTCGTCACCTGGTGGTGGTCGGACGCGGGCCGGAAGCGGCTCGGCTGCGGCGGCTCGCCAGTGAAACGGATGGCCCGGGCCGAGTGAGCTTCGCGGCCGCGGTCGCAACGGCGGACTTACCGGCATACTACGCCCATGCGCGCTGCTTCGTTTTCCCGGGGTTGGAAGACTTTGGTATCACGCCGTTGGAGTCGACTGCGTGCGGCCGCCCGGTCGTCGCATACCGAGCAGGCGGTGCTCTCGATACCATCGTCGCAGGATTGAACGGTATTTTCTTCGAGGAGCAATCGATCGCGGCGCTGGGTGAAGCGCTGGCTGACGAACGACTCGACCGGTCGTGGGACACTGCGGCCATGGTGCGCCACGCCGCGAGCTTCAGCCGAGAGAATTTCCGCGCGCAGGTAACGGAGCGGCTGGTGGCCGCCATCGGACGCCACCGCAGCGGAGAGCGACATGTCTGAAACAGGCCCGCAGCGCAGCAACCTGCTCGAAGCGACCATACACATGGTGGCCGATGCCCTCATGCTCGAGGCTGCGTTCTTGCTCACGTACTGGTTCTGTTTCTACAGCGGCATCTGGCTTGTGCCGCTGGGAATCCCGGCACTGAATGTCTACCTCGTAGCGAGCTTGGTGGTCGTTTTCGTGTTCCTCTGTATCTTCTACGCCACCGGCATGTATGCCGGCCGCGGCGGCCGACGCATCGAGGACGACCTGCTCGGGCTATTCAAGGGTGTCATCCTCGGTAGCTTGCTGGTCTTGGCGATAGCTTTCTTTTTCCGTCGCCTGACTTTCAGTCGCTCGTTCTTCGGGCTTTTCTTTCTGTCGAGCATATTTTTTCTGACCGTCGGCCGGGTCGTTGCACGCTCGGTGCTGCACAAGATTCTCCGGCGCGGGAGGGGTTATACCCGCGTTCTGCTGGTCGGTGACAGCGCGATGCGGGAGCGGGTTCTCAGAGCAGCCCGCGACCTGCCGGGACTCGCTTTCAGGCCGATCGGCTGGCTGTGTGTCGGCAGTGGTGAGGAGACGGCTCAGCAGCCGGCGGTCAACGTAACGACCGACGCCGGCGCCGTGGCCGCCGCCGCCGCCCCTGATCGGCTGGCGCTGCCGGTCGATCTGCCGTGCCTCGGCGAATTGGCTGAGATCCGCGCCGTCGTCCTCGAGCACAAGATCGACCGGGTTGTGCTGACCTTGCCGTTCGAACAACTGGCCCTGGTCTCGGCGACCGCCGCGAAGCTGGCGAACCTGACCACCGATCTGCAGTTCGTACCCGACCTGTTCGCCCTGCACACGAGCAAGATGCGGCTGACCGAGGTTGCGGGGATTCCGTTCATCTCGGTCCGGGAGGTAGCTCTCAGCGGTGCGGACCGCATCGTCAAGCGGACTTTCGATATCGTCTGCACCAGCCTGGGACTGCTGGTACTGTCGCCGTTGTTGTTCGTGTTGGCGGTAGCTGTGAAGCTCAGCTCGCGAGGCCCGGTTCTGTACCGGCAAGCGCGCGTCGGACGCGACGGCCGCGAGTTCGACATGCTCAAGTTCCGTTCGATGCGGGTCGGCGCCGAAGAGCAGACTGGACCGGTTTGGACCGTCGCCGACGACCCTCGCGTGACCGGCGTGGGGCGGCTGTTGCGACGTTGGAGCCTCGATGAGTTGCCGCAGCTCTGGAATGTCTTGCGCGGCGACATGAGTCTGGTCGGACCGCGACCCGAGCGTAGAGTTTTCGTCGAACGCTTCAGCCAGCAGATGCCGCGGTATTTCGAGCGGCACCGGGTCAAATCGGGCCTGACCGGTTGGGCGCAGGTCAACGGTCTGCGGGGCGATACCAGCATCGCCGAGCGTACGTTGTACGACCTGCATTACGTGGAGAACTGGTCGCTGGCCCTCGATGTGAAGATTCTTCTGATGACCGTACACCACGTGTTGCGGGGTGCTAACGCGTACTGAGAGCGCAACAGTGGGGCGGTCCGATACCGCTTCGCGGATAAGGTTATGGCGATGGCTGAATTCGGCAGTTTCTGGGAGTCGCTACGTCCACGGCAGTGGACCAAGAACCTCATCCTGTTCGCCGGTGTGATCTTTGCCCAGAAGCTCGGCGATAGCGGTTGTCTGCTCCGCGCGGGCCTCGGCGCGCTGGTTTTCTGTTTCGCCTCGGGCGTCGTCTACTTGTTCAACGATATCGCCGATGTGGAGCTGGATCGTCTACATCCC
>JAUVBS010000012.1 GCA_030591105.1 bacterium
CCCCGAACATCCAGCCGTCGCGGATATGGGGCGAGAGGGCCTGGGCCTCGTGTACCGAGATCGGGCTCTGGACGAATACGAGGGCCAAGAGGCATAAGAGTCTCTGTGCACGTTTTCCCATGTGACGATGCCTCCTTTCCTCGCTGCATCTTGCCCAACCCGACGCGACCAGGCAAGTAAAGAATCGCGAACAAAACAGTTTACTATCCACTCGGTCGAAGGTTAGGCTCCCGCTTACTCCTCCGGTACAGTTACGGAGGTACGAGAGATCAACGCAACCGGAGCGCCGTAATCTAACGATGAACATGGGTAGAACTTCTCCCTCGCAACACACAAAGCGCCGCACAGCCGATACGGTTTCGCGTTGCATCGTCCATGGTCTGATCGGCCTCTTGCTGGCTGCCAGTACCGCGACGGCCGAGCCGGCACACCACCCACTGAACCTGACCTTTTTCTATCCTCTAGGCACCAACCAGGATCCCGACATCACGACCAATTTCCGACTGTCGCTCGTCTACGGCCGGGTCGGAGCGGTCCGCGGCGTCGACCTCAACGCCGGCGTGTCGATCATTCAGCGTGATCTGAGCGGACTGCAGGCGACACTACTCTACTCGCAGGTCGGAGGGGAATTCCGGGGCATCGCCGCGACCGGTTTGGTGAACTACTTCCAGTCCGACAGTCGGGGTCTGCAGCTGGCAGGCCTGGCCAACGTCGATCGTGGGCATTTCGCCGGCTTGCAGTACGCGGGCCTCTTCAACTATGTCGGGGATGGTCTGTCGGGCGTGCAGTTGACCAGCGTCTACAACTCCAGTCAGGGAGATGGCGGGTTTCTGCAAATCGCCACCGTGGCCAACATGAACGAAGGCTCTTTCGGCGGCGTCCAGTTCGGTGGCCTCAACTTCACGGGAGCACGGCTCACCGGGGCCCAGCTGGGACTCGTCAACGTGGCGACGGAGACGCACGGCTTCCAGGGCGGCCTGGTCAACTTCGCCGGCGAGGCCCATGGGCTGCAGATCGCACCGCTGAACATCATCCGCCGGGATCACGGTGTACCAATCGGTCTGATCAACATCGACGAAGAAAACGGCACGGCGGACTGGATCACCTTCGGCAGCAGCTTCGCCGCGATCAATACCGGCGTACGCACCACTGTCAATCGTTTCTACTCGATGCTGACGGTGGGATCCGGAGATCTACAGGGCGATATCGAGGAGGCCGTGTTTCTGACCTGGAATTACGGTTATGCCATTCCACTGAGCAAGGCCGTGAGCATCGATGTGGACCTCGGATTCGCACACATCATACCCGAGAGTAGCGAAGATCCCGACCTGAACGATGAACTGCATTTCGCTCTGCAGGCCCGCGCTCTGGCCGAGGTCCGGTTCAGCCGCAAAGTGGCCGTATTCGCCGGAGGAGGCGTCAGCAGCGTCTATTCCGAATATTCGTCCAACGCCACACAGAAAACGGAGGCACTCGTTGTCGCGGGAGTCTCGATCTTCTAGAGCCCTGAACCGCAGGGCTGTCAGCGCCCGGAGAGTCGGCGTGAAAATCACGCTGGCTGTACTGGCGCTGGCGGTGGGCTTGACGGCGCCGTTGAACGCCGCCGCGCAGTCGTCGGCCACGCCCGCGACGCCTGCGGCGCCATCACCGGCAGACTCCGATACCCTGCGTGTGATCAAGATCGAGAAGAATGCCTGGATCGCCGGCGCCGAAGTGGTCGGCGTGAACCTGTTGATCTGGTCCTTCAACCGCTTCATCCGGGAAGGGGGCGAAAACCCCGGTTTCCGGATCGGACCCGACTCGTGGAAGGAAAACCTCCTGAATGGGTTCGAGTGGGACGACAACAGCTTCTCCACCAACCAGTTTGCACACCCCTACCACGGTAGCCTGTACTTCAACGCCGCGCGTTCGAACGGATTCGACTTCTGGGAATCGATGCCGTTCGTCTTCGGCGGCAGCCTGATGTGGGAATTCGCCATGGAAAAGCACCACGCATCCATCAACGACTGGGTGGCGACCAGCATGGGCGGAATCGCCCTCGGCGAATCCTTACACCGATTCTCGACCATGATCTTCGACAACACGGCCACCGGCAGCTCCCGTTTCTGGCGAGAACTGGGTGGCTTTTTCGTCAATCCCATGGGGGGGCTCAATCGCATGATCTCGGGGCAAGCGTTCGAAGTGCACGCGAATCCCGAGGATCGGTTCCCGAGTAAATTACAGGTGGGCTATCAGGTCGGCATGCGTACGATCGGGGAAAATCGTGTCTGGGAATCGGATACGACCCGGGTCTTCATGGAATTCGATTTCGACTACGGCGATCCGTTCAACGGCGACATCAACAAGCCGTTCGACTCCTTCGATTTCTCTCTCCAGTTGAATTTCAAGGACAAGTCCGCCATCGGACGTCTGCAGGCCAAGGGACTCCTGTTCGCTACCGAACTCGCAAACTCGGAGGAGGCGCAACATTTGTTCGGCGCCTACCAGCACTTCGATTACATCAACAACAATGCGTTCGAATTCGGGGGACAGAGCATCAGCGCCAGCTATCTCTCCCGGGTCGCAGTGGGAGAATCCTCACTACGTACCGAGCTGCACGGCATGGGGCTGATCCTCGGTGGGACGAAGTCCGACTACGAGAATTTCACGGGCCGATCGTACGACTACGGGCCCGGCCTGGGCTTCAAGTTCCTGGCGATTCTGTCCCGGCGCGGCCGGCCGTTCTTCACCCTCGGCCACTCGAACTACTGGATCTACGTGCTGAATGGCGATGAGGCCCAGCATTTCATCGCCATGACCTTCGCCCGGCTCGACCTGCAGATCCGAGATTTCTTCGGTGTCGGCTTGGAGTACGATCTCTACAATGCCGAGCGCAGCTACGCGGAATTCCCGGACGTCAGCCAGCGCAGCCCCGAGTACCGCCTCTTCCTGAGCTGGATTCAGTAGAACTCCTTTCCTGCTACCTTGAAGTCGCAGTCCGGGGCGGCCCGCTACCCCGCAAAAAAAAGCACCGGCCCCGCGTAGGCGGGGCCGGCACCCTTTGGCGACCGAACCACGGGCGTTCGGTACTCAGTCGCGATCCACCTCTAGAAGATGCTGTGGATCTTCCGCTTGATCATCTCCCACTCGTTGCTGTTGGGATCCCACTTGCAGTTGGCAAAGACTTTCCAGTTCTCCTCGTCGATTTTCGGAATGTCCTTGCGGAAGTAGTAACCCGGCCAGCGGGTCTCCTCGCGGAAGAGCATGGTCCGCACGTGAGCTTCGGCTTGCCACATCCGGTGGATGTTTTCCCACGCGCGCATCAGCTCGTGCAGGTCTTCGGCGCCCAGCTTCGTGCTATCTTCCTTGAGAAGCTCGAGTAGCTCCATACCCCTGGTCAGCAGTTTCTCGCTGGTGAAGAACTGGGCCGAGACGCCGCCGGCGTACTCGTCCATCATCTTCTGCAGACGCAGCATGAACTGCTTCGGGCGGATGTAGTTGGGGTTGATGTGCGGGTCGGTGGTCTTGTCCTTGTTGTCTGCGATCAGGTCCATCGGACCGAGGATCAGCTTCTTCAGCTCGGAGACCTTGCCGTCGTCCACGTTGGGCGCATCGTTGTGGTCCACGATGTAGGCGATCGCGGCCTTACCTGCGACACGGCCCTCGGCGTGGCTGCCGGAGCTGAACTTGTGACTCGAAGCGCCCGAAGCGTCACCGGCACAGAACAAGCCCTCGGCGGTCGACATGTTGGTGTAACCCCAGAAGTAGTCGGCCTTCGATTCGGCGGTCTGCAGATCTTCCGGACCGGAGACCCAGGCACCCGACGCACCGGAGTGCGAACCGATGAAGTACGGCTCGGCCGCGGCGATCTCGCTCGGCTTCTCCTCGGGCTGCGTATCGGTCGCGGCCCACAGGATCGCCTGCGAGATGGTCATGTCGAGGAAATCCTCCCACGCCTCGTTCTCGAGCTCCTTCATCTTCTTCTTGAACGCCTTCGGGTCGTCCTTGAACTTGTCGGCGATATTCTGGATGGCCTCGTTGGTCCGCATGTAGATCGGACCCTTACCGTCGAGGACATCCATCTGGCCGAGCCAGTTACGCAGGTTCGCCGGAATTGGCTTGACCTTGCCGTACTCGCCCCACTTCTCCAGCTCGGGACGATTCTCGACCATGTACTCGCCGCCCTCGGCATTGGTCGCACGGCTCTTGAAGAGCAAGAACCAGGCGCCGACCGGACCGTAGGCATCCTTGAAGCGAACCGGGATGAAACGAACTTCCTGGCAGGTCATCTCGGCGCCGGCCTTCATGGTGAAGTAGGCGCTCGAGCCGCTGTTCCACGGCGGGTACCAGGCGCGGCCCAGACCCTCGCCAGAACTACGCGGCTTGAACACGTGCACGGCGCCGCCCATGGCGCACATGACCGCCTTTGCCTTGAAGACGTAGAACTTTTCTTCGCGCACGCTGAAACCAACCGCGCCGACACACTTGTTGCCGTCCATGAGCGGTTCGACGATGAATATGCGCTCGAATAGCTCGGCGCCCGCTTCGTTCATCGCATTCTTGGCGGCCTCGGCGACGATGACCTTGTAGCTTTCGCCGTTGATCATCAGCTGCCAGCGACCCTCGTGCACATATTTGCCGTCCTTGTCGGTCCAGATCGGCAGGCCCCACTTTTCGAACAGATGGACCGATCCGTCGACGTGACGGGCGATGTCGGCCACCTGATCCTCGCGGGTGATGCCCATCAGATCGTTGCGGACGTAGTCCACGTAGTTCTTCAGGGTGTTCTCGCCGTCCTTCAAACCGACGTACTGGTTGATGGCCGATAGGCCCATGGCGACGGCGCCGGAGCGATCCATCGCAGCCTTGTCGACCAGAGCGACCTTCATGCCGTTCTTCTTGGCCCAGTGACAGGCCTCCACGACGGCGCCGCACGCCGCCATCCCACCACCGATGATCAGCAAGTCGGTGGAGACTTCGACAGTTTCAAAACGATCGTACGCTGACATTTCACTCCACCTCCTTACAGGGTTGGTACATCATCGAGGCCGAGACTCGCCGGCTCGGTGAACAGGACCGGGGACTTCAGATCATCGCCCTTGGTCTCCCAGCCGCCGTCGGGGACGGCCGAGCCCTCGGCAGTGGTTCGGATCGGGAACTTGAAGCGCTTGATGGTCCCGTTCCGGAACTTCACCGTCCACAGGATGGTGTCGGTCGAGCGCATCGGCGTGACGGTGGCGCCCATCGGTACGAAGTCGGCGTAGCCGCGGACTTCGACCGCGTCGGTCGGGCAGATCTTCACGCAGTTGTAGCACTCCCAGCAGAGTTCCGGCTCGACGTTCCAAGCCTTCATCGTCTCCTTGTCGAGTACCATCAAATCGTTGGGGCAAATGTGCTGACAAGCGGTCTTGTCCAGCGCTTTGCACCCGTCGCACTTATCGGGAATGACGAAGCTGGGCATCCGGCGCCCTCCTTGTTGGTTGTTGACTCCCGGCGCGCGGGAGCTGTGCGGCCGTCGCCGCCATGAACACGTGTTCTTCAGCCATCTCTCACTTCTTGCGTTGATCTTCAGCACCGGTGGATGCCCGGTGCATCTTGATCTCCACCTTGTCCTCCTCCTTTAACGATCCATAGTACTTGCGCAGGATCGCGAGAATCTCCGGCCGGCTAAACTCGGCCGGGACATCGCCCCCTTCCGACAGAGACTTGCGCAGGGCCGTTCCGCTCAGGAACAGGCGGTCTTCCTTGCCGTGGGGGCAGGTCTTCATCGAAGCCATACCGCCGCACTTGTAGCACCAGAAGGTCCAGTCGATCGGCAGCATCTTGATCTCGAGGGCACCGGCGGGAATCTCGTTCCAGATGTCCTGGGCGTCGAACGGTCCGTAGTAGTCGCCGACGCCGGCGTGGTCACGGCCGATGATCATCAGCGTGCAGCCGAAGTTCTGGCGGAAGACGCCGTGCAGCAGTCCCTCGCGCGGACCGGCGTACCGCATGTCCAGCGGGTAACCACCGGTCAACACACGGTCCTTGATGAAATATTCATCCACCAAGGTGTTGATGCAGTCGACGCGCACATCGGCCGGGATATCACCGGGCTTCAGCTTGCCGACCAACTGGTGGATGTACAGACCGTCGCCGACTTCCAGCGCGATCTTGGCCAGGTACTCATGGCTGCGGTGCATCGGGTTGCGTAGCTGCAGCGCGGCAATGGTCGTCCAGCCGCGCTCGGCGAACACCGCACGGCTCTCGGATGGGCGCTGGTAGAGTCCAGCGAACTCCGTCGGGTAGAAGCTCTCACTCAGCACCTTGAGCGGGCCGGCGAGGTTCACCGGCTCCTGATTCATCACCATCTTGACTCCGGGGTGCTCGGTGTCGGTGGTCCGGTAGACTTGCTCGACCTCGAATTTCTTGTCGATGGTATACTTCTGCTCGACCTTCATGGTCGCCATGATCTCTTCGGTGTCGGCGCTGGTCAGGGTGATCTCGTCACCCTCCTTGAGCGAGCCAGCAAATTCTTCGCTCACCGAAAGCGTCACCGGGATGGGCCAGAAGATGCCGTTGGCGAGCTGCATGTTCTTGCAGACTCCCTCCCAATCCGTCTTGTTCATGAAACCCGGCAGAGGCGTGAACCCGCCGATGCCGAGCATGATGACGTCACCAGTCTCGCGGCTGGACATCTGCCACTGCGGTAAACTCTCGGCCCGGGCCAGTTCGGCGGACCGGGCGTCCCCCTCGAGCAGGAGGACCATCAGCTCATCGCTGCCGTGTGGTTTGATAAGGTTGGCCACTGTATGGTCCTTTCGGATAAAGCATGAAAGGTTGATCCCCGCTACCCTCGGCAACGTAGGTCAGCCAAAGCTAGGAAACGCCGAATTGCCTGTCAAATAAAAAACAGA
Organism: bacterium; assembly: GCA_030591105.1. Lineage (GTDB taxonomy): Bacteria > Krumholzibacteriota > Krumholzibacteriia > LZORAL124-64-63 > LZORAL124-64-63 > JAUVBS01. The sequence goes on from JAUVBS010000012.1 coordinate 6,876, forward strand.
CAATTCCGCGGACAATCGCGGGGTGATGATCGGCATCGCTACGGACGGCTAGAATCAGGTTTTTTAACCGTAACTCACTATTACACAATGTGATATAGATTTTCCGCTGCGGGTGAGGTCCACGAATGTGGTCGCCCGGACGGCGTTTCACTACCGCGGACCACGTGCGAGTCCGCTGATCGAGCCCGATTTACGACCGCGCGCCCTGCGCCGACACACCTGCCCGATAAAAAAGGCTACAATTGCCCTATATCAAATACTTTTGCGGGAATATTGATCTTGAAGAGCAACATACAACAAAGACGTCGGCCGGAATCGGCCTGGTAAAAAATTGTCAAACCCAAAACCGCCCGTGAAACGGCATATCTGCAGCTCGATCAACCGACCCGAGTCATTCACCGGTTCACTCACCGGTTCACACTGCCGTAAAGCAGAACGGGACCGGCCATAATGGCCGGTCCCGTAAATTCTGCTCGGTCTGGCCGCGCGTACCTAGCGCAGACCGAATCCGACGTACATCTCCAGGTATTGCTGCGCGTCTAGGTCCCCCGACTTGAACGCGTAGTTGTAACGCGCACCGGCAAAGCCGAGGAAGGAAGAATACGGGAACAACACACCCACATCAGGCGCGAGGGCGAATTGCCACTTGTCCTGTGTCCAGGTGTACATCCCCATGTCGACGCGGCGATGCGTATAGAGCAGGCCGACGTTCAGACCCAGGAACGGACGGAATCCGATCTCGTCGCCCCAGTAACGGTGGGCATTCACGTAGATCGGCACGGCGTTGATGTCGCGCAGTTGCGTGCCGCTGATCGCGCCGTCGGCGTCCGGTCGCTGCCAGGTATCGGTACTCTTCTCGTAGAACACGGTCCACGAAGTGGTGAATCCATACGAGTACTCGTCGTCCGTGAACTTGCGCGCGTGCAGACCGATGCCGCGGAAACTCACCTGGTCGACGAAATCCTTCGTATCTCCGAACGGGACCGTTACGTTCCAGGTGATCCCCCAGAGCATCGGCTGCTGGGCCTCGGCCACATCGGTCAGCGGCGAAACCGCCGCGCCGGTCAGCGACGTCAAGACCACCAGAGCGGCCAGGGCGTGCGGAGTCAGTCTGTTAGCGATTCTCATGCTACACTCCTTATCCGCTAGTTACCCTGGTAGCCCAGGTAGGGTGATTGCTGGAACATCTGATTGATCGAATTGTCGATGCGCTGATTTATTTGTGCCGTGGAACCTTCCACGACTCCGTTTAAAATACCATTCCAGGCGATGGGCGCGATCAAGCTATCTGGGTTGACAATGACCGCCCGCGTGAGGTCGAACATATCGACGAATACCGAGCCGGATCGATAGGTGAACGTACCATAACTCGGGTAGTACCAACCCCAACCCCAGCCCGGGTAACCCGGATAGTAGCTGTAGAGCACCACGTTGGTAGTCGAAACGAGGAGCGATCGTACCCACATGTTCGGCCAAGTAGTCGAGTCCTCACGGTCGACGCCGTTACTGTCGATCTGCACATAGCCCAGGGCATCCATGTTCGTCTTGATCTCGCCGAGGATCGTCGTGTTGTAACGGCCATCGTATTCCGGCTCGCTGGAATCCGGATCGCGGATCTCGTGCACGTCATTGTCCAGCACGTAGGTGTGCAACGCACCGAACTGGGCATCGGTGTCGTAGTTCGTCACGACGATATCGGCCTGCTCGATACTGTCGATCGAGCCCGGGTGGCACGCCGTCAGGACGACCAGAAGCCCCAGTGATATGGTGAGCAGCAACGGCAACGCCTTTCTGAGCGCGACCGTTCGACTCCATTTGGACATCAGAATTCCTCCCTGTCTGGGTTCGGGGCTCCAGGGTGGCGCCCTCGCATCGAGGTAACAGCGGGGTGGCTATACTTCAGATACTTCAGATACTCCAGTACGTCGCGCAGCGGTTTCCGGTTGCACGACGGTCCGGGCAGCCTGTCGATCCTGTTACGCCTGCCTCTTTGTACGGGCGAATACTACACACCGCGCTGTGTATTCGCCACCGGTAATCGGAAAACATACGGGCCAGCTGGCTGCCAGACAAGTTCCTGTCCGCGGACGTTACACTCGAGATTTACCCTGGACTTGGCGTATACTACAATTGGTGCCGGGCAGCCGTATCGAAAGAGCGTGATGAGCGACCAGCAACAGACGATGACACTCCTGGCCAAGAATGCCCTCGTCCCGGCCATCGACGACGGGGCCGAGATCGACTATCTCGTGGAGTTCACCCGGCTCCCGCTGTACCACCGCGAGTGCGGACTCGGCCGGATCCGCTGCCGCTACTACCGGGGTCGCGACGATCTGGTCTGGCTCGAGTTCTTCTGCACCCACTGCCTCGAAGTCCGCAAGATCCAGCTGATCACCGCGATGAATACGGTCAAACGTTTCTTGACCGATTCGGAGCGTCACGAACTACGACTCGAAAGCGTCACCCTCGAGCGAGTCGAGAGTCTGCCCTGACGCGAAGGCCCCCCGGGGGGTCTTTTCAGACCGGCGCCGACAGCCTGCGAGTGGTTCCACTCGAGGTTTTACGCGGCACCGTTTCAGTTGGCCGCAAGCAAGTGGTAAACATCTTCGGCGTATTCGGCTATCATGTCCGTATGAGCGGCGTGACCGAGCGCCCGCTGTATCGGACCGAAGGAGGACCGATGACCAGATTCCCCGCCAATGTCGTCGCCAATGCCGTCGCGAATGTCGCCGCCAATGCCGTCGCCCGTATTCCCGTTGGCCTGGCCACCGCACTCATCGCCCTGACCGTGGCTGTCGGGCCGACCGGCGGACCGGCCGCGGTCGCTGCCGAGGTATACGTCCTGCCGTACGAAGGCGCGATCACCCCCGTGGCGTCGGAATTCCTCGTCGCCGGAATCGAAGCGGCAGAAGCAGCTGGTGCCGAGGCGGTGATCATCCAGCTCGACACACCCGGCGGCCTCGATACCGCCATGCGCGAGATCATCAAGGCCGAACTGGCGAGCAGTGTGCCGGTGGTCGTATTCGTCGGTCCGCCCGGCAGCCGCGCGGCCAGCGCCGGAGCCTTCATCACCATTGCGGCGCACGTGGCCTGCATGGCACCGGGGACGAACATCGGCTCGGCAAGTCCGGTCTCGATCGGCGGCTTCGGCGGCGGGGAGGCCGATACGACCATGACCAAGAAGGTCGCCAACGACGCGGCGGCTTACATCGCCTCGTTGGCCGACCGACGCGGTCGCAACAGCGAGGTCGCTCGCACATTCGTGACCGAGGCCCACAACCTGACCGCCACCGAAGCGGCCGAGCAAAATCTGATCGACTTCGTGGCGCCGACCGTCAGTGCGGTTCTCGACAGTCTGCAGGGACGGACCGTGACGACCGACGCCGGCGAGCACACCTTCGACGTGAGCGACGCCACGCTCGTCGAGCGGACCTTGAGCGCGCGCCAGAAGTTGCTCAAACAGCTCGCCAATCCCAATCTGGCCTACATCCTCATGTTGCTCGGCATCTACGGATTGTTCTTCGAGCTGAGCAATCCCGGCGCGCTGGTGCCGGGAATCCTCGGCGGAATCTGCCTGCTGCTGGCGCTGTTCGCGTTTCAGGCCTTGCCGGTGAACTATGCCGGTGTGGGGTTGATCTTGCTCGGCGTGATTCTGCTGATATTGGAGGTCAAGGTGACCAGTTTCGGAGGTTTGACCATCGGCGGCCTGGCGTCCCTGGTATTCGGTTCGCTCATGCTGTTCGACTCGTCGCAACCGTGGGCGCGTGTGAGCTTGTCGGTGTTGATACCGGCCGTGCTCGTATTCGGCGGCTTCTTCGTCCTGTGCGTCTGGCTCGTGGTGCGCGGGCACAATAAGCCGGTCGTCACCGGCAAGGGCGCGCTGACCGGTGAGCGCGGCCGGGTCGTCACGACGATCCCGGGTGGCGAGGGCACCGGCAAGGTCGTCTTCCACGGCGAAATGTGGGATGCGACAGCGGGCGTTCCAGTAGACGCGGGTCAGTATGTACTCGTGATCGAGATAGACGGACGCGTCGCCCGGGTCCAGCCCGAGTAACACGGCCGACAACCCGGGGTAATCGAAGAGGAGACGATCATGCCGTATGTGTTTCCGGCCACTTTCCTCGTGCTGGCGCTGTTCGTGCTGGCCAATTCGCTGCGGATACTTCGCGAGTACGAACGCGGAGTTGTCTTCCGGCTCGGTCGCTTCGTGGGTATTCGGGGCCCCGGTCTGATCGTCCTGATCCCTTTCATCGAGCGCATGGTGCGCATGAGCCTGCGCACCATCGCCATGGATGTCGAGCCGCAAGACGTGATCACCAGGGACAACGTTTCGGTACGCGTGAACGCCGTACTCTACTTCCGGGTGATGGAACCGGAGAAGTCGGTCATCGAGGTGGAAGATTTTCTGTTCGCCACCAGCCAACTCGCCCAGACCACCTTGCGTAGCGTCGTCGGCCAGGCCGAACTTGACGAGTTGCTCTCCGAACGCGACAAGCTCAACGCCGAAGTCCAGACCATCCTCGACGAAGCCACCGATCCGTGGGGCATCAAGGTCATGACCGTCGAGATGAAGGATGTCGATCTACCGATGGAGATGAAGCGCGCCATGGCCAAACAGGCCGAGGCCGAGCGTGAGCGCCGGGCCAAGGTGATCCACGCCGAAGGCGAGTATCAAGCCGCCCAACGTTTGAAGGACGCGGCCGTGATCATCGAACCACACCCGACGGCACTGCAGTTACGTTATTTGCAGGCATTGACCGAGATCGCAGCGGAGGATAACAGTACGACGCTCTTCCCGATACCGATCGATCTTCTCACGCCGTTCATAAAAATGCAGGGGGAGAAAGACCAAAGCCCGGATTAATCAGGAATGGCCGTCGTTTCAGTAGTCCCGGTTATTCCGATTGAGGAATTTCCACCAGACCGGAAAGAGAACCAGGTAACCGATGATCAGCAGGTAGACGACCCCTTTGGTCTGGGTCATGAACTCCTGCAGCGTGTGGATCACCGCCAGCATCGGCATCACAAGACCTCCTCAGCTCGGGTCATTCCCGAACAACCCGCGCTAGTGTTCGCCCCGGAAATCCGGGTGCTCGCGCAGGATCGGCATGCGCGAGACGATGAACCGGTAGACCAAGATGCCAACGGTCACGATGAAGACCGACAGTGCGATCTCCTTCCACATCGGCACGTAGCGTTCGTTCGCCGGCAGGTACCAGTTGAAACAGATCAACGAGACGTTCAGCCGGTTCAGAACGATACCCAGGACCGTCAACAGCGCCGTGTAGCGTATCAGCGTGTAGTTGCGGTCGCGCGCGCCGATGCCGTACAGCAGTGCCGGCAGCAAGGAGAAACCGAGGATCTCGACCAAGAACCACAGACCGTACGGGGTGCCGAGTAGGTCCCAGTGGTTGCCGACGGCGACGCCAACCACCTTGATGGCAAAATAGCCCAGCAGTACGAGCGACGCCCCTTTGGCGAAACCGAGGGTCACGTGATCGTGCTGATGGTGGTCGTGCTCGGTGATCTGCCAGCCGTATTCCCGGTGGGCCAACGTCCCCTCGAAGATCACCATGCTCATGCCCGCGGCGATGCTCGAGACGAAGAAGAACACCGGCAAGTACTGGCTGTACCAGAGCGGGTGGAGCTTGGCCGGTGAGAGCAGAAACATCGCGCCGAGCGAGGATTGGTGCAGCGTCGAGAGTACCACGCCCATGATGGTCAGCGGGATGGCCAGCTTGACGAGGAAATCGCGCGCGCGTCGCAACTTCAACCACTCGAGCGGAACCGGCAGGAATTCCAGGAACAAGACCGTCAGGTAGAGCGCTACGCAGGCGCCGACCTCGAACATCACCGAGGTGGTGCCCTGCGATACGACGAATGGGTACGGCAGTCGCCACGGCTGGCCGACGTCGTACAAGAGCGCGAAGACCACCAGCGCATAGCCGAGGAATCCGGTGAGCACAGCCGGCCGCACCGCGGCGTGGTACTGCTTCAGGCCAAAGAGATAGACCGCCGCGGCGGTGGTGTAGCCACCGGCGGCCAGCGCAACGCCGGTCAGCAGGTCGAAGCCGATCCAGATCCCCCAGGGGTTCGTATCATCGATATTCGAGACGGCGCCCAGGCCACCCGTGAACCGCTGCCAGGTCAGGACCAAACCGACCAGGACGATCACCCCGGCGACGATGTTGAACGGCGAGAGCAACGATCTGTGCGGCGGTGTGGCCGCGGTCGCTGCGGATCCATCACCCGTCGCAGCGGATCCGTCACCGGTCGCTGCGGATCCATCACCCGTCGCAGTACTGCTGGCCGTCGCAGCACCGTTCTGCGGTACACTCATCACGACTCCTTATCGCGCGGTGCGTCATCGCCACCGCGCCGGCTCTCCTCGATCTCCTGCAACACCTGCGCCCGGGTCTGCTCGACCGCCTTGGCGACAGCCTTGTCCACGGCGAGTTCCTTGGCTTCGCTCGCTTTCTTGGCTAACAGGGCGGCCTTGGCGTCAGCCGCGGTTTGGGTCCGGTCGGTCGCCGCCTTCACCTCGCGGGCGAGGGCACGCTCTTCTTCGACGCCGCGCCGCCGGTTGATGGCCCAGATTCCGGTCAAGAGCACCGGCCACAACCCGACGACCATCGGCACCGAGCCGAGGGCGCCACTGGTAAACTTGGGCGCCGGTGTCGTGCCCAGATCGGTGCGTAGCCCCACCTCGGTCGGTGACCCACCGGTCAGGTACAGCCAGCTGGTACCGCCCATCTCGTGCTCGCCGTAGACGTGATGGACGTAACGGTCGGGATGCTGGCGGATACGCTCCTTGGCAATCATCAACAACTCGACGCGTTTGCCGAAGGTGAGCGCCTCCATGGGGCAGGCCTCGACACAGCCCGGCAGCTTGCCCTCACGCAAGCGTGGTAAACAGAGCGTACACTTGCGGACATACGGGTTGCGGGCGTTGTCGAACTCGTAGGCGGGGATGTCGAACGGACAGGCGACGATGCAGTAACGGCAACCGACGCAGAGGTTCGGATCGTAGCGCACCGCCCCCTCGGCGGTCTTGCTGAACGCGCCGACGAAACAGGCCGATGCGCAGGCCGGTTCGAGGCAGTGATTGCACTGCGTCTTGCGAAACAGCGCCGGCTGCTCGTCAGTCGCCTCGCGGTAGCGGTTCACCACGGTGTAGGATTCCGCGTTGGTGCGTCGTTTCTGTGTGAACACCGACTCGTCGTCGAACGCGGTGGCGGGCACCGGCAGATCGTTGACCTCGTTGCAAGCTCGCTCGCAACGGCGGCAACCGACACATAGCGTGGTGTCGTGCA
>JAUVBS010000373.1 GCA_030591105.1 bacterium
CGCGACGGAAATCGCTCTCCTCGTTGTTGCCGAGGATCACCGTCCCATCCTCCAGAATACCGAGCAGCAGATTCCAGAGTTTCGGGTGCGCTTTTTCCACTTCGTCGAACAGAACGAGCGAGAGACAGCCTCGCTGATCGGGATCGAAGGTCGCCGCCAACTTGCTGCCGGACTCGCTGACCAGACCGGTCTGAAGTTCGACGGCCTTGTGGTGGTGGCGCTCAATGTTCTCCTGGGCCAACAGCGGCTGGATCTCGCCGCCGACGTATCCGGGTGGCGAGCCCAGCAGTTTCGAGAGGGTATAGTGCTCGGAGTACTCCTGGCAGTTGATCCGCGTAAATGCCCGGCGATTGCCGAACAGAACCTCTGCCAAGGCACGTACGGTCTCGGTCTTACCGACTCCGGTCGGCCCCATGAACAGCGTCGTCAGCAGCGGCTGTTCAGGATTCTGGATCTGCGCCATCACCCGGCTGAGGCTGTCCGATAACCGGTCGATGGCCGGGTCCTGACCAATGACCTGGCGCTTCATGACATCGGCGAAACGGCTCAGCTGTGCACTGGTCCGGTGGTGTGCGAGTTCCTTCACTGTCCTGCGCCCTCCTGGCTGACGTTTTCGAGGGAATAAGATCACGCCGATTACTCCGATCGCGGCCGGTCCAGCGGACATCGCCGGCCAGCCGGCACCGCCCGAAGCAACTGGTGTGCCGGGCGGCTCAGTACCACTCCGCCGTCGCAACTTTGATCAGGTTCGTCGTGCCGCGTACATGGAACGGGATACCCGCGGTGATCACCACCGGCTGTCCGGGTTTGATGTGGCCGGCCTGCAGTGCCGCGGTAATCGCGTTGCGTTCGATCAGCAACGCGTTGTCTTCTGAGGTGATGACTTCCGAAACAGCGCCCCAAACCAGAGCCAAGCGCCGGCGAGTCTCGGTATCGGGGGTCATCGCCAGCAACATCTGCTTGGGACGGTATTTGGCCACGTTCAGCGTGGTGCTGCCGGACTGGGTACAGGTGATGATCGCCGCAGCGCCGATATCATCGGCCATGGCGCAAGCGGCGTGCGCAACGGCCTCCTCGAAGCTCAACTTGGCGCACTCCTCGTACTTGCGGGTCCACTCGTCGTAGGGAAACATCTCCTCCATGTCGGCCGCGACCTTGGTCATGACCTCGACCGCTGCCACCGGATGTTTCCCGATGGCGGTCTCTTCCGAGAGCATGATCGCGTCGGTCCCGTCGAGGATCGCGTTGGCCACGTCGGTAACCTCGGCACGAGTCGGCCGCGGATTATTGACCATGGAGACGAGCATCTGCGTCGCTGTGATCACCGGAATCGCCGCCTCGTTGGCCTTCTCGATCAACATCTTCTGCGCCCGGGGCACCTGCTCGATGGGGATCTCGACACCGAGATCGCCGCGCGCGACCATGAGCCCGTCGATGAGCGGAACGATTTCGTCGATATTGTCGAGCGCCTCGTGTTTTTCGATCTTGGCAATCAACGCCACGCGACTGCCGTGCTTCTCGACTAGGTTGCGTACGGTCTGGATGTCGTGCGCCGTACGGACGAAACTCAACGCCACGTAATCGACCGACTGCTCGAGGCCAAAAGCGAGATCGCGCTCGTCTTTCTCGGTCAGGATCGGCGCGTTGATCGAGCGGCCCGGCAGGTTGATCCCCTTGTGCGACGTCAGCGGTCCACCGGATACTACGGTGCAGTGGATATCGTCGGCGGCAACCTGTTCGACCGCGAGTTCGAGCAGCCCGTCGGCGAGCATCAGATGGTCTCCCGCACGCACGCTTCGGGGCAACTCCTTGTAGGTCAAGCCGACCAGATCGGCATCACCCGGCACGTCGCGTGCCGTCAGAATGATCTTCGCCCCCTCGATGAGCACGACCTCACCCTCGGCTATCGGCCCGGTCCGGATTTTCGGGCCAGCGATATCCTGCAGGATGGCCACCGGCTTGCCCAACTCCTCGGCCACGCGCCGCAAATCCGCAATGACAGCTGCGTGCTCCTCCAGCGTCCCGTGCGAAAAGTTCAACCGCGCCACGTTCATACCGGCTTGCATCAGGCGCCCCAGTAACTCGGGATCACGGCTGGCCGGACCGATTGTACAGACGATCTTCGTACGATTCATGGCTCCCCCACCACGGTGAAACGCCCAGTGAGCTTCAGCGTGTCTATCGTGTAAGCGTTCCGATTTGCTTCTTCGACGCACCAGGTAGAGCGGTCGGCGATCACCGACTCGCCAGGCAATGCAATCGTCAATCACTGGCGCGCCCGGATGTTACTGCACCAATGTAGCTAGCGTCAAACCCGAGCGCGCGCAACACGCTGCTAGCCGGTTGGCAGCCGGTCGGCAGCCGGTCGGCAGCCGGTCGGCATTGCTCCGGGGAACTGGCAGGAACTTCGTGGGGACTTTTGCGGAAGCCTCGCTGGGGGGCTTTGCGGAAGCCTCGCGGGCGCTTTGCGGGGGCTTCGCGGCGGCTTTGCGGGGGCCGTGCGGCGGCTTTGCGGGGGCTTTGCTGAAGCTTTGCAGGGGGCTTCGCGGCGGCTTTGCGGGGGCTTCGCGGCGGCTTTGCCGAAGCTCTGTGGAAGCTTTGTGGAAGCTTCGCAGCGACTATGCGAGGCCGGAAAAAGACCCCCTGGGGGGCCTTGGGAAGGCATGGTGAGATGGGCTTGTTACTGGTGACAGATCCATTGCGTGGACCGCTTTCGAGGTAGCCGCTGAGTATTCGTATCGCTTCGATTGACTGTTTCGCAACTATCTCATAACTAGTATAGTTTATTTGCGTTTATCTCGATTAACCCCTTGCGCTTTTCGCCGTTTATACGTATATTGACGGTAGCTCCTCCCAGCAACTCAACCGGGAGGATTCCTATGCCCCAGATGCCCACCATACCCTACGTCCCGCACCAG
>JAUVBS010000236.1 GCA_030591105.1 bacterium
GGATCGACGTGCTGCACGAAATGGCGATCAGAATGGCGAGCGGGACGAACGGACGTATGAATCGAGCCATGGCGACGCCTCCATATTGGCGCCGGGCGGCGCCGTACCTGCGCGAACTGGCTGCGACCATGATACCACATCGGGCGCGGTTCAGGTGGGGGCAGGTAGCCGGGGGTTCGATGCGAGTTCCTCGCGCGGCCGACCCGCTGAGCGAGCGCCCAGAACCAAGGGTTCCCCCGAGCCGGCCGGTTGCCGTATATTGATGTTCTCTAAATCGGCACGGGCGGGCGCGCGACCCGACACGCTACCGACCCCCCGCAAGAGGCCAGTCGCCTGGCGAGTGGGGGTCGGTTCTGCCAGCCTGGAGTGACGGCTCTTGCCACATGAGACCTCATCATTTCGAGACCGAGGCCCCAGCGGGGCTTTTATACTCGACGGGTGGACTGTCCGCCCCGATCTGAATCGCCTCTGTCGTGACGGCCGGGAGGTTCAGGTCGAGCCGCGCGTGATGGCGGTCCTGCTCGGCCTGGCTGCTCAGCCGGGCGAGGTGGTCACTCGCGGTGAATTGCTCGACTCCGTTTGGGACGGCGCCATCGTCAATGAAGAGGTACTGACGCGGGCCGTGTCCGAACTGCGACGTCTGTTCGATGACGATTCCCACGCCCCGCGCGTGATCGAGACTATCCGTCACCGTGGCTATCGCCTGGTCACGCCGGTCGTTGCCGCAGACACCGCCACGCCGGCCGCGACGCCGGGCGCAATACCAGCCGCTAAGGGTGCGGCCGGGAAGATCGATGCCGCAGCGGAGACTCTGGATCCGGGCGGACCACGCCGACTACGCGTCGGTCACTTCGCGCTGGTGCTGGCCGCGCTGGCGGCGACGGCCGTGCTGGTTGTCTGGTCGCTCCGCGGCCAGGGCGAGCCGCGGGTCATACGCGAGGTCTACCGGGGTCCGGTCCTGATGGCCGAGGTTCCGTTCACGAGTTTCCCCGGCTACGAACGGCAACCCGCCCTCTCGCCCGACGGTACCAAGGTGGCGTTTGCCTGGGAGGGACCGGCCGGTGATAATATCGACATCTACGTCAAGCTACAAAACTCCGATATACCGCTGCGGCTGACCAGCGACCCGGCCGCGGACGCCTATCCGACCTGGTCGCCCGACGGTAGCGAGATTGCCTATGTCAGTGGCGGCGACCGTCGCTCGCGGCTCCAGATCGTGCCGGCCATCGGAGGCCCGGTACGCACACTGTACGAGTCCGATTGCTGGATCGGAGGGGTGGACTGGTCGCCGATCGGTGGACTCCTCGCTTTCTCGACCCGGCCCGGCTCGGCCGAACCATACGGAATCATGTTGCTCGATCTGACCATGCGCTGGGTTCATCCGCTGACCACACCGGCGGCTGTCTGGTCGGGAGACTTCGAGCCGCGGTTTTCCACCGACGGGATCCTGGTCGCGTTCGTCCGTTCGAGCTACGTCGAGACGGGCGACCTGCACGTCGTTTCGCTCGCCGGAGGCGAGGCGCGCGCGGTGACCGAGGGGCAGTTGCGACCGCACGGGATGGACTGGATCGCGGACGGCAGTGGCCTGGTTTTCGCTTCTGGATCGAGCGGGATATACCACTTGTGGCAGGCAAGGCTCGCCGACGGTCACCTGACTTGGATTCCCACGCGTGGCGACTGCGTTTGGAGTCCCACCCTTTCGGCCGGCGGCAGCATGGTCTTCGAACGGCTCGATTTAACGACGGACATTCTGCGCATCGAAGTCCTCGACGACAGTCCGTGGCAGCTACGCACGACGTCGTTCTTGACCTCGACGCGCTGGGATTCCGACGCCCACTTCTCGGCCGACGGCCAGCGTGTTGCGTTCACGTCGTCGCGATCCGGTTCACCCGAGTTGTGGTCGTGCGCTGCCGACGGATCCGAACCGACCCGGTTGACATCGCTCGGCGGGGCGTTCGTGGCCCGCCCGCGCTGGTCGCCCGACGGCGAGACCGTCGCCTTCAACGCGGCTCCGGCCGGCTACGCTGGTATCTACCTGATGGATTCCGGCGGCGGCGCGCCGTGGCGCGTGACCGCTTCGGATCGGCAAGAGCTGCTCTGCGATTGGTCGCGCGATGGGCAGTGGATCTATTTCGCCGCGGCCCGCGACAGCACTTGGGATATCTACCGCGAGCGACCCAACGGCAGCGATGAACAGCGGATGACCGTCGGCGGCGGGATTGTCGCCCAGGAGAGTCTCGACGGGCAGACGCTCTATTTCACCAAACCGTCGGTTCTGGGCCTGTGGGAAATACCGACGGCCGGCGGTGATCAGACCCGCGTTCTCGAAGGCCTCTTGCCCCGCGACCGGGGCAACTGGGAGGCGCACCGTGCGGGGATCTTCTACATCCAACGTACGACCAAGGATGCTTACCTCTGTCTGTACGATGGTGTTACCGACGTCAACGCGATCCTGACCCCGGTTACCGGTATCGCCGGTTCGAGTCTGGCCGTCTCTCCCGACGGGCGATCGATCCTCTATTCGCGTCACGAACAGCGCGAAGGGGATCTGGTATTGGTGAAACACCTGCTTGTTCCATCAAACAACCTGCCTTGACCGCAAAACCAGAGCAAGCCATCAGCTAACCCTCACTTGTCCATCAGGTGCGCAGTATTCGCTTTTGCTATGAATACCGTGGACACCTCGAGGGTGACTCCTCCCGTTGCCCGTCAGGCGAACGAAGGGGGGCGCCGCCGGTCATGGGTGAGAACCACCCGCCCCGTCTACGGTGGCGACCCCCCTAGTTCGGAGTCCGCTCGAGGCGGTCCGCGGTGCAGTGCCCCGGCCGGCGACTCGGGGACCACCGGACGCCGCCCTGTCAACCATGGCCGGTAGCAGTGGTTGCGTTCTGGGTCCCGGCCGTGTCTGAGCAGGTGCTGCACCCGCCGTGTCCAGGTTTGGTGAGCTGGCGTGTTGCAAGCGAATTCCAGGCGAGCCGGCACGCCGCCGCCACTCCTGGGCACCGTGGGTGCTGTACACCGCTGAAGCCGCGGATCGGCCGTTCGAACCTGCCTCGCCGCTGCAGGGGAATTCATCGGTCTTTTAAAAACGTGTCTATGCCGTTCTGGCAGACGTGTACACGATACACTATAACGACAATTAATAGTCGCCGGTGACATAAACAGGACCCCCGGGGGGTCCCCGTTCGATTTATGATATGTGTATCAATGATTTTGTCCTTGATCACTCGACGGCTCGCCGCGCGGGACACATTTTTAAAGTCACAACGTTAGGCTTGAAGTACACTCCGTGATCGGGTTGCGCGTCGTCACCTGTGGGTATTTGGCCTTTTTCTGATCGTTCGCCTGTTCGCCCGCCGCTGGAGGCCGTGTGTGAAAAACGTCGCTCATCTTGCCGTTTACGGGCTCCTGGTCGGAGGGATCGTCATGAATGCTGCCGCTGCTGATCGGATCACCGGGCGTCCATTCGCCACCAGATCGGAAGTGATTGCCCGGCACGGTATGGCGGCCACCAGCCAACCGCTGGCGACACAGATCGCGCTGGATATTCTCAAGGCGGGGGGCAGCGCAGTCGACGCGGCCATCGCGGCCAACGCGGCCCTCGGGTTGATGGAACCGACCGGCAACGGTATCGGCGGCGATCTGTTCGCCATCGTCTGGGACGCCCAGTCGCGACAGCTGTACGGTCTGAACGCCAGCGGACGATCGCCGCGCGGTTTGACCCTCCAGGAGTTCGAACGACAAAAGTTGACGCAAGTCCCGGCCTACGGGCCGTTGCCCATCACGGTGCCGGGTTGTGTCGACGGCTGGTTCGCGTTGCACGAACGCTTCGGTAAATTACCCATGGAGCAAGTTCTGGCGCCGGCTATCCGCTACGCCGAGGAGGGATTTCCGGTCTCGGAACTGATTGCTCACTACTGGCAACGGTCGGTGCCGATTCTGGGCGACCAACCGAACTTTCTGACGACGTTCACCGTCGACGGCCGTGCGCCTGGTAAGGGGGAAATCTGGCGCAACGTGGCCCTCGCGCGTACGCTGCAGACCATCGCCCGCGGCGGGCGCGATGCGTTCTACACCGGGGCGATCGCCGCGACCATCGCGCGCACGGTGCAAGAGGCGGGGGGCTGGCTCGCCGAGGCGGACCTCGCTGACCACCGGTCCGAATGGGTCGACCCGGTCTCGGCCAGCTACCGCGGCTGGGACGTGTGGGAGCTGCCGCCCAACGGCCAGGGGATCGCCGCGCTGCAGATCTTGAATATCCTCGAAGGGTACGATCTGCGCGCCATGGGTTTCGGGAGCGCCGATTACGTGCACGTTTTCATCGAGGCAAAGAAGCTTGCCTTCGCCGACCGGGCGCGTTACTACGCCGACCCGGACTTCGGTGAGA
>JAUVBS010000511.1 GCA_030591105.1 bacterium
CGGCAGGTGTGGCGATCGATCCGGTCAGTCGCTGTATGGCATCGGCGGCACCTTGCCGCGTAGCCGGGCGTAGACCGCTAGCGCGCCGCGGTGGTGGGCGGTGTGTTCGACGATGGCGCCGACGATCGCCGCGTGCGGCTCACCGCCCATGACCGGCCCGTCAGGCAGCGGCGCGAGCATCGTTTCGGCGGTTTGCTCCTGCAGCACCGCGTCGGCGTCGGCGACCGCTTTATCGAGCCAAGTGCGGGCCTCGGCCAACGTGGTGACGCGGCGCACGGTCTGTTCGTGTTCGGCGAAGTTCAGATCGAAATCCTGCTCGCCAAAACCGCCGGCCATGAACCACTCGATGGTCTGTGCTACGTGGGCTATATGCTGGGCCACCGTGAATAGCGACGTGATCGGGGCGAACTCGGCGTCGTCCTCGGTGAACACACTGGTCGTGGTATTGAAGAACCTCAGTGCTTGCTGTACCGGGATGGCGTATCCGGTCTGGGCCATGGTTTGCTCCTTGGGCAGGGCGACCGCAACCGCGGTCGCTTGACTCGCTCCACAGGGACCGATAGCTTATGCCTTCTGGGCTGTTCTGGCGACCGCAAATCGCCGGCTTTTTCGTATGTATTGGCAACTACAGGGGAAAGCGTATGGGCACGACCATCGGGATTCGCCGCGAGGACAAGAACCGGTGGGAGCGGCGGGTGCCGCTGATACCGACCGACGTGGCCGACCTGATCGCCACTGCCGACCTCCGTTTCACGGTCCAGCCGTCGACGATCCGTATCTTCGACGATGATCAGTACCGCGAGGCCGGCGCCGAGGTGACCGAAGATCTCAGCTCGGCCGACATCGTCTTGGCGGTCAAGGAAATACCGATCGACCTGCTCCAGGCCGGCAAGCGATACGTCTATTTCTCCCACGTGATCAAGGGCCAGAGCTACAACATGCCGATGCTCGCCCACCTGCTCGAGGTCGGTGCGACCTTGATCGATTACGAGCGCATCGCCGACGATGACGGACGGCGGCTGATCTTCTTCAGCTTGCACGCCGGCTATGCCGGTATGATCGAAACTCTCTATGCGATGGGCCAGCGGCTCGCGATCAACGGTCACCAGACGGTTTTCCAGCAGGTGCGGCAAGCTTATCAGTACGATGGCCTCGACGCGGCCAAGGCGCACCTGCACGAGGTGGGGCAGCAGCTTGCCCGCGATGGCGTGGCGGGCTACCAACGCCCGCTGGTGATCGGTGTGGCGGGTTACGGCAATGTGGCGCAAGGTTGCCAGGAGATCCTCGACTGCCTACCGATCACCGAGGTGACGCCGACTCAGCTACTCGCTGACGACCTGCCGGACGCGCCGCTGGTGAAAGTCACCTTCCAGGAGAGCGACATGGCTGTGCCGCGCGAGGCCGACGCCGCATTCGCTCTGCAAGACTACTATGATCATCCCGAACGCTACGTCGGCAGCTTCGCGCGGTTCCTGCCCCACCTGGACGTCCTGATGAACACGATCTACTGGGAAGAGCGCTACCCGCGTCTGGTAACCAAAGAGTGGGTGAGACAGAACTACGGGCCGCAGCGGCAGCCGCGGTTGCAAGTGATCGGTGATATCACCTGCGACATCGACGGGAGTATCGAACTGACGGTCAAGTCGACCGAACCGGACAATCCGTGTTACGTCTACGATCCGCAGACCGATCAGGTGAACGATGGTTTTACCGGGGACGGCCCGGTGGTGATGGCGGTGGACAACGTGCCGTGTGAGTTGCCGCGCGAGTCTTCGCAACACTTCGGCACGCTGCTGCGCGGCCTGGTGCCCG
>JAUVBS010000469.1 GCA_030591105.1 bacterium
CGTCGCCACCCCCCGCGCCGCTTCGGCATCACCGAGCGAAAATACCGCGTTGCAGGCGCCGCGAAACTTGAACGCGCCGACTTTCTGGAAATTCTCGCACTTGAAAAATAGCTCGGCGTCGGCAACCGCGTCGAGCGCACCGCAGGTCAACACCGGCGTGCGATGGGCATACGGAGCGATCCGCGCCGCGGCGGCTTCGATATCCTGCAAAGTGGGTTCTGTCGGCTCCGGTACGGGCACGGGTACCTCTACCTCGGTTACGGCCTCATGCGGCGTATTAACCCAGCAACTCCCGCACCGCGCGAGCGAGAATCGCCACGTCCTGTTCGGTGTTGTAACCCTGGATCGATACGCGCAGGTAGCTGCGGTCGTTGAAGCGGAAGACCGGGATCTCGATGGCGAACCGCTTACGCAATTCTCGCTGGAATTCCAGCGGTTCGACGTCGGGCAACGGCAGCGTGTGCATCTGGCCAAACCAGTCCGATGAGGCGGGACAGATCGGTGTCAATTTCGTCACGTCCGTCAACGCGGTCCGCGCCTCGCGCAACAGCGTGTGGCACCGCTCGCGCACCGCCGGCCATTCATACTGCGTGAAAAAATCGATGGCCGCCGGTACGGCGAGCTGCGCCGCCGGATCGCGGGTGCCGGTCCACTCCTGCTCATCGACGAAACGGCTGGGACCGGGGTCGTCGCTCTGCCAACCCCAGCTGACGATCAGCGGTTTGATGAGATGCTGCACATCGGTGCGCGCGTACAGAAAGGCCGCGCCTTTGGGTGCCATCAGCCACTTGTGGCAGTTGCCCGCGTAGAAATCCGCTCCCAGCGCAGTCAGGTCCAGGTCGAGTTGGCCCGGCACGTGAGCACCGTCGATCACCGTCACGATGCCGGCCTCATGGGCGCGGCGCACCAAGTCGGCCACCGGGAAGATCAAGGCGGTGGGGCTGGTGATGTGGCTCAGGAAGAGGATGCGTGTACGGTCGGTCACACCCGACCAGATCGCCGCGACGATCTGATCGCTGCTCTCGAGCGGCAACGGCACCGGGCGTCGCACGTAACGCGCGCCCGCCTGGCCGCACAAGTAATGCCAAGTACGATCGAGTGCGCCGTACTCGTGGTCGCTGGTCAACACTTCATCGCCTGGCTCGAGAAGCAACGAGCGCGCCACCACGTTCAGACCGGTGGTCGCATTGGGAACGAACACCAGCTCGTCGCGTTGCGCACCGACGAACGCGGCGAGCCGGGCGCGGGCCTGCTGCATGCGCGCAGGGAAGGTCCGTTCGCGGGCCAGGAAGTCGACCGGCTCGCTCTCCAGTTCGCGCTGCAAATTCTGGTAGACGGCGAACACCGGCTGGGGGCAGGCGCCGAAGGAGCCGTGGTTCAGAAACACGACGTCGTCGCGCAACAAAAAGAGTTCGCGTAGGGGTTTCGTGCCACCAGCGGCCGTGTCGCCGGTGATCGTACCGCGGCCGTCGGCGGTCGTGCCACCAGCGGTCTTGCTACCAGCAGTCGTGTCGCCGGCGGTCGTACCGCGGTCGTCGGCTGTCTCGCGACCGGTCACCAATCCACGCTATCTTCGAGCCTGATCAGCCGCGTATCCCGCCACGAGATCCCGTGCCACTGGCACCCCTCCCGCAGACAGATGTAGAACGAGATCAGCTTGCGCATCGCCGAGACGGTGATCATCGCCGTACGGCTGCCGCACTCGGCGCACTCTTGATCCGGGTCGACCAAGCTGTGCTCACAGTGCGGACAGAGTAGATCCGCCACCTCGATCCGGGCGGAGATGTCGATGGTCGACTCGTGGGTAAAGACATCGAGGTACGGGCTGAGGGTCAACCTGCCCTTCTCGCCGTCGACGGTCACGACGTGAAACGTGATGCCCTGCGCATCGATGAGGCTGACCTGGCAATGGGGGCAGTACGACGAGAGGAAGGTACCCTTGGCGATGATTTCCTTCTGCGCCGCAGCGACACTGCGACGCCGGATCGCGTGGAAGGTCGGTAGCGACCAGCCTTCGATGTCGCCCCGGTCGCTCCCTGCCGGCGCAACATCTTCGCAGGCCAGGAAATGACGCCGGCAGCCCTCCCGGGTACAGAAAGCGACCACGCCACCGCCCCGCAACGCCAGCCGCGCGATGGGCGCGCTGCATTCGTCGCAGGCGAAACGGGTCAAAAGTTCGGCGTTACACTTGGGACAGCTCAGCTTCACAATGACGCCGTCGTCGACCA
>JAUVBS010000216.1 GCA_030591105.1 bacterium
TGCCGCCAAATTCGGTGGCCTACCAGTGGCCTACCAGTGGCAAACCAGTGGCAAACCAGTGGCAAACCGGTGGCGAGCCCGTGGTGAGCCGACCTCGATCGTACGCCGGCCTGCGAATCTGCAGCTTCGCCGCGAAAATTTGGTTGACATGTTTGTTGTAACCACTAATTTTTGTGGCAACAAAAACCATGTCTCAACCGGCGGCCGAACCGTGCTTTCTTCGCGGTGGAAAATTTCGACAACTCTCTCCTCTGCTTTGGTTTGCAGCATACTAAGCGTTCTCCTGCCGTTCAGTACGGCGTGGTGTGGCCGCTACACCCATATTGTCGAAGTCCCCACTTTCGAGCGCGGCTGCGGCGAGATCATACAGGTTGCTTCGTTCGGCTCTGGATTCGGCACAAGCGAGGAACTGAGCGTTGCTGAGCTGCAGTACGGTATCGACTTCGGTTTGAGTGACCGCTTGCAGTTCGGCTTCGCCTTACCGGCGCTGTCGGCGGCCTGGACGCCGCAGCAAGGCGAAACGAGTCTGAACAGTGCCGGCGCCTGGGCTCTTTACAATCTCTCCGACCCCGAGACCGCACTCTTGGGTGTGACGCTGGCCGGCGTCGTCTGGGCCGAAACCGAGTACCTGATTACCGAAGGCGGTCTACTACTCGAAAAGAGCCTCGGCAACTGGATCATCAACTACAATGTGTGGCTGAACTACGCCGCACCGCGGCGGGAGAGCACACTGGTCACGCGGGGACTGCTCCAGTCGTTCGGAGCGAGCTATGCGGCGTCTGCGCACGTGGCGGTGGGACTCGAGTTCCTCCATGAGGCAGCGTGGACACGCTGGTCACAGCGTGAGGAGGCAGTCATTTATGGTGGTCCCAATGTGGCGCTGGATTTCGGCCAGCTCTGGCTGACAGTCACCCCGCTATTGCAACTGTCCAGCCTGGCGGTGCAACCGGATTTCTCGCTGCAAACGCAGCTCGGTTATCCATTCTAACGCATGGCATCCCTATCCTACCGGACGGCACGGCTCCGTATCAGCTCCCCGCAGACGCCTACCCATCGGACCGGATCGTCTCCTCCACCGGGACGGGCGGCCCGGCGCCAGCCGCCTCGGCGTCGCCCAGCAGGTAGTGCCTGAACCACTCGACCTCGCGCGTGATGTAGTTGAGCATGTGCGACGGCCGGTTGATGCCGTGGCCCTCGTCGGGGTAGAGCACCAGGCGGCTCGGTACGCCGTTCAACTGCAAGTAACTGAACAGCTCGATGGACTGGCGCGGGTCGACCGGCTCGTCGTCGAGGCCGTGCATGACCAGGGTCGGTGTGGTGATGGTCGCCGCGCGCGAAACGGGGCTGTGTTCCCACATCCGCTCGAGGTCGCCCGACCACGGCTGGCGGTAACTGTCGATGAATAGCTGCGGGTTATTCTGGCCCATGGCCGAGACGTAGTTGAAAATGCCGGCGATCGACACGGCCGCTTTGAAGCGACCGGTGCGGCTGATCACGACGTTGGTCATCAGTCCGCCGTAGCTGTAGCCGGTAAAACCGAGTCGGTCGGGATCGATAACCTCGCGGGCCACGAGTTCGTCGACGGCTGCCATCAGATCGAGATAGTCGTCGGTGCCAAAGTTGCGGTACACCCCACGCAGGAACTCCAGACCGTAACCGGTACCGCCGCGCGGGTTGGCGATGAACACCGCGAAACCCTCGTGTGAGAGCAATTGCCACGGATAGCGTGTCGTCCAGGCGTTGCCGTAACGGCGGTACGGTCCGCCGTGCATCTCGATGACCGCTGGCAACCGATCAGTCGCCTGCGCGCCAGGCGGCAAAAAGAGGAAGCCTTCGACGGTCCCGCCGTCGTGCCCCGGCAGGACGATTTTCTGCGGCGGCTCCAAACCGAAGTCCGCGACCGCGTCGTTGACAGTCGCCAGGAGCTTCGGCTTGTTCTTGCCGACGGGTCGGACATACAGGCTGCCTGGCGCATGCAGAGCGCTCTCAATATACGCCAACGTGCCGGCGACCAGATCCCAACCGCTCACGTTGCCGTCGAGTTCAGTAGCGCGTTCGATCTCCTGCTTGCCGACGTCGATACGGTAGAGATCGAGCGTGGCCCGGTCAGCGCCGCGTACGTACAGCGACTTGCCGTTGCGCGACCAGACCGGTGCAGCGGCGGGGGTCGAGCCGGAACCGCCGAGGGTGACCTGGGTACCGGTGGTCAGCGACTCGGTCTGCCCTCTGGCCAGCTCACGCACCACCACGTCTTTGAGGTTCAGGTAAGCGCGCAACTCGGCGCTGCGATCGGTGAAGTAGGCGAGGCGCGACCCGTCGGGAGAAAACGCGGCGAGCGAGCTGTGCCGGTCCGCGGGAGTGATCGGCGTCATGGTGCCGGTGGCCACGTCGATCAGTGCCACTTGCTGGTCTTCGTCCACCAGACCAGAGAAGAGAGCGTTGTAGGTCACCGCGAGGATCGTGCCGTCCGGCGACCAGGCGACGTGGTAGGGGTGTAGCGGCGGATCGGTCAGCTGGCGCGCGGTGACGTCTGGATCGGGACCGGCGTCGGTCGCTGCAGTGATCCAGAGCTGGTGGTAGTCGTCCGGTTGCTCGAGCCGGTCGAAGACAGTCCAGTCGGCGAGACCGTCGTCGGATTCGTCGGCCGCGTCGTCATCGTCGGGCTCGTCGGCCACGTCAGACTCGTCGGCCGCGTCGTCATCGGCAGACTCGTCGGCCACGTCGTTATCGTCCGTCTTGTCGCCCATTTCTTCAGCCGCTTCGTCGTCCGCCGTCTCGAAGTCCACTCCCTCTGCCGCCGGTGCGAGCAGTGCCAGTTGCTTCCCGTCCGGAGACCACCAGTAACCACTCACACCACCGGCCAGCTCGGTGACCGGCCGCGGTTCCGATCCGTCGAGAGGGTTGATCCAGACCTGTCGCTCGCCGTCGACCGACCGCAGGAAACTCAGGGCACCGTCGGGACGCCAGGCGAGAGAGCCGACCGACTCGTCACCGAAAGTCAGTTGCCGCGTCTGGCCGCTCTTGATGTCGCCGAGCCACAACTGGGTCAACCGGCCGTCGGAATCGAGGTCGCGACGGGTCCAGATGTACGCCACCTGACGAGCGTCGGGCGAGAGCACGGGCGAGCGCAGGATCGGTACTTCCAGGAAGCTCGCGATCGTAAACGCGGTGCTGGTATCACCGTCGGCAGCGTCCGTGGCGCCAGCGGCGTCAACATTCCCCGGCGAGACGGCCATCACCGCCGGAGGACAGACCAACAGTCCGACGACGAGTACGCTGGCAAGGATCGTAACGGTTCGGAACATGGCAAGGCCTCCCGGCAGGAGCTATACGTCGCTAGGGCGCGGTAACAGCACGCCCGACGCAATCTAGCCGGATGCGTGCCGCGCGTCCAGTCCGCGCGATTAGCTTGACGGGCTGGCGGGTTAGCAGGTCAGCGAGAAAGCAGGCGAGTGGGTTAGCGGACTAGCGAGCTAGCGAGCTAGTGTGATCTTGCGCGAATCCGTCGCGCCAGCGACCTGGAGCCGGACCAGGTAGGCACCCGAAGCGACGCTGCGACCTTGCCGATCCCGACCGTCCCAACCGACTCTCTGCAGACCGGGCTCGAACACTTCGTCCGCCAGCACGACGATCTGCTTGCCGGTCAGATCGTAGACGGCGATCTGCACGTGCTCGGACCGATCGACGCGAAACGAGATCTGCGTGTGCGGGTTGAACGGGTTGGGATGGATCCGCGAGAGGCGCGTGACGGCAGGCAGTGTCCCGGCACCCGGCAAGACGGCGACCGGTCCACAGGGGATCGTATCGGTCACCGCGCCGCCCGAGACGAAGCTCTGCCAGACGCTGCCGACCGCCCGCGAAACGAACCAGCAAGCGGAGTCCTCGGCAGCGTCGTAACAATCCCAGGCGCCGATCAAGAAATTTGCGCGGTTGCCGAGCCAGTTGCCGGGCTCAGCAATGGTCAACAGATCGACCGGTTCGTCGATGGGGATCACTTCGGGCAAGCGAAGCTCGGCGACGGTCAGGAAGTAGTCGTCGAGCAAGTTGCGATCGGTGATCGGCTCGTGAGCGGCCCCCGGTTGTACGGCCAGGATCCAGCGGGCGCCGAGCGGTCGGTGTGCCTCGAAGATGCCGGTCAGGTTTTCGATCCGATACGGCAGGTCGTTCTCGCCGATGAACAGGTAGCCGGGAACTGCCACGGCATCGCCGGCGAAAGAGGTGTCGTGGTAGCCGCCTTTCTGGGTCACGAAACCGATGACCCGCGCCGGCAGCCACTTGGTGAAGTGATAGGAGAACTGCCCTCCCCACGAGTACCCCTCGAAGAAGATCGTGCTGTGCGCGAGTTCCGGGTGCCCGCTCATGGTGGCGAAAGCGTCCAGCGCGCGCAGAACCGCGTCACCGCTGCCGGAGTCCATGTGGAGGTTGTCTAGCTGCGCGCCCATCATCGCGAAATCGACACTTTCGCATAGCGCTTGGAAAACGGGGTTCTCCGCGTAGGAGCGCGAATCGACCAACCGCGGCGCTACATAGAAGTACACGCCCCTGATGACCGGACACGCGTCGGGGACGTAAATCCTGAA
>JAUVBS010000333.1 GCA_030591105.1 bacterium
GAATCTCAAGGTCCCCGGTCAGGTACGGTAGGAGATAAGGATTCAGGCGTTTGGCCCGGGCCAAGGCGGTGTCGGCAGCGATGGTGTCGCCGGCCAGGTAGTGGGCCAGCGCCGCACACGATTGCGAGATCGCGTCGTCCCGTCCGTATTCCGCGAGCAACTCGAGCGTACGGCCGACCTCACCCATGCCGAGGTAACACGCCAGCAGAGTCTGGGCGGTCTCCTGGTGGTCGCCCGGGTCCAGCTCGAGCAGGTATTCGAAATGGTCCACCGCGTCGAAACGGCGACCGGCGTCCCAGAGCGCCTCGGCCAAACGTCGCACCGTACGTAGATACGGTCGCGCCTCGACGAGCGTCCAGAAGTCACCCATGTTTTCGGCAAAGAACTCCTCGCCCAGACACGCATCGCCGACGGCAACGGCCTTCTGCAGCTGCTCGATCAGCTCACCGACAGACTCGGCCGACAGGGTGGCCCGGATTACCAGCGCATCGACGCAATGGGGATCGAGCGAAATGGCGCGGTCAGCCAGCGCGCGCGCCGCGTCGGTCTCATCGCTCTCCATCGCCTGGAACGCCATTTCCTGAGCGATCTCGG
Organism: bacterium; assembly: GCA_030591105.1. Taxonomy (GTDB): domain Bacteria; phylum Krumholzibacteriota; class Krumholzibacteriia; order LZORAL124-64-63; family LZORAL124-64-63; genus JAUVBS01. Next base: position 595 of record JAUVBS010000333.1, read on the forward strand.
CCGGATCGACGCCCAGTTCGGGCGCTGGCGAGCCGTTATTGTGGGCGAGTAGCTCACGGACGAGCTGCTGTAGCTGCTGCTCGCTCACGCCCGCCCTCTGGCCGTCGTTACGGCCGGCCTCGCGTAGCAAACGTTCCTTGGCGAACGGCATACTATTTCGTACGGCGACCTGATCGCCGTCTAATTCCTGCTGACACTCGAGATACATCATGCCCCTGCTTCCTGCCCGCTCCAGGTGTCCGAACTGCGCGGCCGCTGGAACCTGGCTACGCGCGAATCGGTCGACTCCGGGAAAACTATGTCGCAGGTCGCGTCGGGTCAAAGTCGCTCGTAACGCCAGGTGCATATCGCGGTTAAAGGAGAGACGCCGCAAACCGATTAGGTAGCTAGGCGAAGCGGCAGGCTTTTGCTATTCTCTCGCTGGATTGCCTGGCTTTTTCCGGACTGTGAACCGATCGGACGGGGAAGGAACCCGGACAGCCGATGATCAATGGCCTGAAGATTGGACTCGCTCTGGGCAGCGGCGGCTCGCGTGGCCTGGCCCACGCCGGCGTGCTGGATGCCCTCGAAGAGGCCGGCATCCGCGCCGACTGTGTCGCCGGTACCAGTATGGGCGCGATCATCGGCGCCCTCTACGCGCAGAATCCCGACCCGGCTTGGGTCTGGGAACGAGTCAACCTCTACGTGAACGACGAAACCTGTGCATCGACCTGGGCTGCGTACGTTCCGCGCGAGACCGACAGCGAGGAAGAACAACGCCAGAGCCGCCTGGCGAGCATATTCGACTTCATGCAGCGGAAGATGATCGCCGTCAAGACGGTAACCCGACCGTGGCTGCAAGACGCCGAACATCTGCGGGGCCCGCTGACCCGGGTCGTCACGGCCGAATCGTTTGCCGACCTGCAGATCCCCTTCGCAGCGGTGGCTCTCGACCTGATATCCGGAGAACCCGTGATATATGACGAAGGACCCCTGATCGATGCCCTCTACGCCAGCAGTGCCATCCCGGCGATCTTCCCGCCCGTCGAAAGGGACGGTATGGTCATCTGCGACGGCGGCGGGCCGTTCCGGGTACCGGTCGAAGCGTGCCGTGCGATGGGTGCGGATTTCGTCATCGCGGTCGATATCGCGGCTTTCGAGGATACCAAGTTCGCCACCGGCCTGGACCTGATCCTGCGCAGTAACACCATTGCACGGCAGCGATTGAACGAATTCGTCTGCCGGCAGGCGGATCTCGTTTTGAGCCCGGACGTCTCGGAGTTCCACTGGGCCAATTTCCAGGTCGCCGACGCCTGCCGCGCCCGCGGCTACACCGCCACTCGCAGTGCCCTGCCGGAGTTGCGGCGGCTGATCCGCACGCGCCGCAGTCTCGGCTACCGCCTGCGCAGAGCAATGGCCCGCCGGTGCGGCTGTGATGTCTCAGCAGGCCCCGGCTCTTGACCTTCACCGGCTCCGACTTGCGTTCGCTGAAAAAGTTCTTACTCTTATTGCGCTCATGACCGAGTCCCCGCTACGCACGGTCACGACAAAGGCACGGCACCGACAGGAGTAGCCACCTTGAAGAAGAAGCTCACAAAGACCGAACTTGCGAAATTCCACCGTATTCTCGAAGAAGAGCGGGATCGCGTCCTGCAGACGGTCAATCGCAGCGTCAAGATCATCCAGCACGAGGACGGTGAAGGGGAGGCCGGCGCCGGCCGGGCCCATTCGAACCACATGGCCGACCAGGGCAGCGACGAGTTCGAATACGAGACGAACCTCAAGCTCTCGGCGAGCCAGATCGTCCACCTGCGCGAGATCGAGGAAGCGCTGCAACGAATCGAGGACGGCACCTACGGCCTCTGCGAAAAAACCGGCCGTTTGATCGCCAAGGCCCGTCTCGAAGCGATGCCGACCGCCCGCCTGAGCATCGCAGCCCAGGAAGAAGAGGACGCACGCCAATACGGCTAGTCCCACTGGTACGGCTAGAACAACATCGTCACGAATTGCCCCCCGGGGGATGTCATCCTTGCACCGACATCAATTTTCCCCCGGGGGGTATTTTCGTTAGGTCCGCCATCTCCCGGTAGTAGGTACACCCATCACCCAGGTAATCCGCAGGCCGCAGGCCGAGGACATCCTGGGTGATGGGTGTACCTACTACCGGGAGATGGCAGCGCAACCTCACTTAACCACGAAGTTGAAGAGTTTGCCGGGGACGTAGATGGTCTTGACGACTGTCTTGCCCTCGAGCCATTGCTGGATCTTTTCGCTGGCTAAGACTTGCTCTTTTACGGTGTCGGCGTCTGCGGTGGTTGGGACGTCGATGCGGTCGCGGAGTTTGCCGTTGATCTGCACCACGACGGTAACCGTCTCGGTGGTCAGGTAGTGCGGATCGGCTTCGGGCCACGGCTCGCGGGCGAGCGAGTGGTCGTGGCCGAGCCGCTCCCACAGTTCCTCGGCCAGGTGCGGCGCATAGGGCGCCAGCAGCAGGACGAAGGTCTCCATCACTGCTCGCGGTCGCACGTCACGCACGTTCATCTCGTTGACGAACGTCATCATCTGGCTGATGGCCGTGTTGAAGCGCAGGTTCTCGGTCATACGCGTAACCTGATCGATGCAGTGGTGCAGGGTGTGGAGCGATGCGTCGATCTGTGCGGCGTTGTTTTGCGCTGTGTTGTCTTGCGCTGTGTTGTCCTGCGCCACGTCGGAACCGCTGCCGGTTGCACTGTTCTGGATCGCCGGGTGCAGCCGGTCGTCCTCGTCGAAGTAGAGAC
>JAUVBS010000345.1 GCA_030591105.1 bacterium
ATCCGCTTTCAGGTGTACAACAACGACCAGTCGCAGTTGCTGTTCGAGTACTTCGTCAACACGACCCACTTCTGGGGTACGACCGGAACCATCACACCGGTCGGGGGCCACCTACCTCAGCTGACGCTGCTGGGGCAGAACTATCCGAACCCCTTCAACCCGACGACGACGATTCCGATCACCGTCGGCACTACTGACCGAGTCCGGGTGAACATCTACGACATCCGGGGCCGGCTCGTGGAAAACCTGACCGATGAAGTGATGGCCGCCGGCCACCACGAACTGACTTTCGACGGGAGGAATCTGGCGAGCGGCACTTACTTCTACCGGCTCGAAGGAGCGGGCGTCACGCAATCGCAACGCATGACGCTGATCAAGTAGTCCGCCTCTGACGGTGATGTGAACAGGTAACCGATCGCGGCGCCGGGGCACCAACTCTGCGCGACTAGAACTCGTTCTAGGTCAAGGTGCCTCGGCGCCGATTTGCGTCAGAAACAAACTCACGCCCGAGCGGTAACTGCCGGAGACGAGGAAGCCGTCTTGGTGCGAGCCAGCGATGGCCAACAACTCTTTCGGTGGCGCGGCGTGAGCGTAAATCCGCTCGCCGTGGCTAAACGGGACGATCTCGTCGTCGCGGCTGTGCACGATCAGTTTAGCGCAGGTGACGGCGCCGATTTTCGCCACGGTGTCGTACCGCATGCGTGCCATCCAGCGCACCGGCAGCCACCGGTAGACCTCGGCGCCCAGATCGACCGCCGAGGTGAAAGTCGATTCGAGGATCAACGCGCGCGGTATAACGTGCGTCGCCAGCTCGGTCACGACCGCTCCGCCCAGCGACCGCCCCCAGAGTACGACCTCACCGGGGTCGTAGCCGCGCTCCTGTGTCAGATATGACCAGACGGCTTGTGCGTCACGATAGAGCCCCGGCTCGCTGGGCCGACCCTCGCTACGACCGTAGCCACGGTAGTCGAAGAGCAACACCGCCAGTCCGAGTTCGTGGAGCAAGAGCAGGGTATCGAGCCGGTGCGAGATATTACCGGCGTTACCGTGGCAGAACAGGACGACCGGCGCACGTTCGTCCGTTGCGGGCCGGCCGGCGGCGGAACGCTCGTCAGCGAATCCGGTGCCGATCGCTGCCGGTACGAACCAGCCGTTAAGACGGACGCCGTCCTCGGTGATCACTGCGACCTCTTCGAAACGCAGCCCGATCGCCGTTGGCGTGGCCGCCAGATGACGCTCGGGAAAATAGATCAGCTTGTCCTGCTGCAGCGCCGCGAGTGTCACGATCAGCGCGTAACCGAGCCCGACCGCCAGCACGGACCAGACCAGTACCATCGATACCTCTTTCCGAAACAAGGGGTCAATAATCCTCCGGCTCGGCCATCTCTTCCATTCCGGTATCCGGCAATTTGAACTGATCCGGACGCAACTCCAGTACTTTGCGTAGCCAGGATTCGGGATAGCCCCGTTCCTGCGGCCGTCCGTCGTCGTCCTTCACATAACCGTCGTTGTATTTCGTGAGCAGGTGTTCGCCCAGCTCTCGCCAGCGGTCGACCACGGTCTCGGCGTGTCTGATCGAGTAGTCGGTCAGATAGCGCACCATCAGTTCGCGGTCGTTTTTGTGGAGCGCCTTGGCGGTCGTCTCCACCGCGGGCTGCAGGGCGAGCGCTTCGCCTTCGAGCAACGACTGCACCGCTTGGATGTCCTGGATCATGTAGGAATACTTGAGGTTCGCGATATTCGAGACGAACTGGAAAATCCACCAGGCCGAATCCCAGGAGAATTCACGCAGGCTGCCGGTGGTATAGCGCGGCGGTAGCTGGTCGATGCAGCAATAGAGGGGCACCCAGCAGGTGAACCAGGTATCGTCCAGTCCGTACCAGGTCACGCCACCGATCGGATCGGGTAGATCGTCGCGGGACTGGCAGACCATCGAGAAACCGGTTTGCTGCGCGGAGATCGACCGCTCCCAGGTATAGTGCGCGTCGTCGATCTCCCAGCCCATGGGACGCCAGCGATAAGGCGAGTTGTAGGGACCGGCGTCCACGCCCTGGGTCATGTCGACGTCGGTTCCCTCGTAATGGTCGCGCATCAGGTCGAAGACATCGGCGAGTGAGAGTTTCTCGTCGGGTTTGATCCACAGGGGATACGGCTCGGTATCTTCGACGCCGCGATGGTAATCGGCCGGGAAGTCCTGCGACGGCGCGCAGCGGCGGAAGAGACTCCAGACCCGAGTCGCGGTATAGCGCTTCTGCTGGACGGTCGCGGGATGGAAGGCTTCGCGCCAGCTGAAGGGGTCGCCGTCATCGGGATCGTACCAACCGTTGGCCGCCGCGAATTCGATCATACCCGGCGAATAGAGGCAGTCCTTCGGCTTGTCCAGGGGGAAGGTGCCGATGCGACCGAGGTTGGCATAGGCGCTCACGTAGCCGTCCGGAACACGCAGGGCGACCCAAAAAGCACCTTCACCGCCCGGTCCGGGACCAACCATCTCCATGATCCAGGCCTCGTCGGGATCGCCGATCGCGAACGATTCGCCGCTGCTACGATAACCGTATTCCGCGACCAGATCGCCCATCACCTGTACGGCCTCGCGGGCCGTCCTGGCCCGCTGCAAAGTGAGGCGCATCAGATCCCAATAGTGAAACAGACCGTCCGGATTCTGCAGTTGTTCGCGACCGCCGGTGGTCGTCTCGCCGATGCTCAGCTGGTGCTCGTTCATCAGGTGCACCACGGCAAAGGTATGCTCGGGTAGCCGGACCTCACCGCGCAGGTTACCACCCCAGTCGCGGATTTCCTGCCTGGCGTCGGGTAGGTGATCGGCGGCGGGAATACGGCGCAGGATCGGATGAAATTCGCCGTCACAGGTGTAGGTGATGATCGTCGAGCCGTCGGTGGTGGCCTGGGGTGAGACGATGAAATTCGTGCAGGCAGCTGCGGCGGTTACCTCCAGGCCAGAAAGGGCCATCAAGACGGGCAGGAGCAGCGAGCCGGATTTTCGGAGCATGGTGCGGACCTTTCGAGATGCCGATCGAAGATGGTGGGTTGTCAGCCTCCAGGAATTATCCCCGACGGCGGACACCAAGTCCATCACCTACCCGGAAACAACCGGGCCCCGATAGCAGCACTGGTGGTGGTATCAATTGGTGGTAGCATCAACTGGTGGTGGCATCAACTGGTGCTGGCATCAACTGGTGC
>JAUVBS010000474.1 GCA_030591105.1 bacterium
CCAGTGCCTGCCGAATTTCCCAGCTATAGAGCATCACCGCCATGGCCAGGTTCAAAGACGACTGTGCCGTGGCGGTCGGTACGGCGGAGAGGAAACGGCAGATGTCGACCTCGTCGTTGGTCAGGCCGGCGCGCTCGGTCCCGAACAGGACCGCAACGGTACCTTGACACGAGTGACTGACGATGCGATCGGCGAAAGCGGACGGTGCCATCAAGGCTTGCTTGCGCATTTGGCGGCGGCGGCCGGTGGTGCCGCAGACCAGCACGGCGTCGGCGACGGCATCGCTCAGATTGTCGACTACCGTGGCGCCGTCGAGTACGTCTTCGGCACCGTGGGCAAGCGCGCGCGCGGAGCGGCCCTTGGGATTCAGCGGCGAGATCAAGCGCAGCTGTTTCAGACCCATGGTCTTCATGGCGCGGCACGCCGCGCCGATGTTGCCCGGTTCGGTCGTGTGGCTCAAGACGACGACGATGTTGTCGAGATTCGGCTCCACCACTACTTCCTGTTCGGCCGGGCGTTTTACTTGCGGCGTAATTGCAGCAAGCACTCCACGTGGGCGATCTGGGGGAACATGTCGAGCACCGCCAGGCGCACCAGGTCGTAGCCCGCCGCGGCCAGACCGGCGGCGTCTCGGGCGAGGGTCGCCGGGTCGCAGCTCAGATAGACGATATCGCGGGGGGCGGCTTCTTGCAGAGCGGCCACGCCGTCGGCCCGCAGACCGGTTCGCGGTGGATCGAGCACCACGCAGGCGTCCCGCCAAAGGTCAGATGCGTGTAAAGGGTCGGCTTCGCGTGAAGAGTCGGTTTCGCGTGAAGGGTCGGCTTCGCGTGAAGGGTCGGCTTTGTGCAGCAGATCAGTGTCGCGTAGCAGGTCGGCCGCAGCGGCGCGGACCACGGTGGTCTTGTCGGCCGTGCGTCGGTCGCGGCGGACGTTGTTCTGCGCGTCGCGTATCGTGTACGGGTCGGTATCGGCGGCGACGATGCGATCGAAGCGGTCGGCCAGAGCGAGGGTCAGCAGCACGCCCCCGCAGTACAGGTCGGCCAGCAACCCGCCCGGCGCCCGACTCTCCTCGAGCCAGGTACGGATCGTCGAGATTGCCAGCTCGGTCACAGCCAGGTTGTTCTGGAAGAAGCTCCGTGCCCCGACGCGGTACTTGCCGCCGGCCACCTCGACCACCAGATAGTCGCGGCCGGACATGGGCAGGTTGTTGTAGAGCAGGCCCTGACAACCGGGTGCGGGCGGGCCGCCATCCGGGATTTCGGCCAGGATACGCTTGAGCACGCGTAATCGGCCGGGCAGACCGAAGAGCGAGACGAGCCAGCCACCGCGTCCGTCGAGGCGAACCACGATCTGATCGACCGGCGGCAGGGTTTTCAACCACGGTAGAATGTCGTTGTTAAAGATCTCCGGCAGCAGTGGGCAACCATCGATGGGAACGACCTCGTCGCTGCCGCGCCGCTTCAGGCCGTAGTGGCCGGTCGGGTGGGCGAAGAGACGGATCTTGTTGCGGTAGCCGAACTCGTCGCCGGCGATCACCGGCCGGACCAGAATGTCCTCGATATCGAGCTTGGCCAGCCGGGTGAAACAGTCGGTCACGATGGCCATCTTGGCCTGGCGCTGTGACTCCGGTTCGAGGAACTGCAGGTTGCAGCCGCCACACACGCCGAAGTGACCACACGGAGCGTCGCGGCGCCCGGGCCCCGGTTCGAGCACCTCCTCCAGGGCGGCTTGCCAGAAATGGCTGCGGCGCGCGGTGATGCGGGCACGCACACGGTCGCCCGGAGCGGTCAACGGGACGAAGACCGCCAGGCCCTCGTGCCGGGCGAGCCCCGCGCCGCCGGTGACCAGTTTTTCGATGACTAGCTCGACGATATCGGTATTGGGATCGTTGGTCATGGTTCGGCAACAATAGCATCGAGCCGGCGTACGCGCCAAGCCGGCGTCGTAACCCCGGTCGGCATCATGGCCCCGCGCACTGTGCCCTGCGCCCCGCCGAGCACTGCTCCGCTAGCTGCGCCCAACGCTCCGCGACGCGTACCGGCCGGGACATGAGCGCCGGCGTGGTATATAATATCGGATCCAGGAGAATGTCGGCACCGGGAGCGCTCGAGATCGTTCCTCGGAAGGAACCGTGATAGTGCCCGACACCAAGTACGGCAATTCATCGGTGCTCAGGTCATCG
>JAUVBS010000229.1 GCA_030591105.1 bacterium
CAGTGTGAGGGTCATCACGTCCGTCGGCGGATCGGCCATGACGATCTGGGCCATCCCGCCCGGGCCGGTCACACCGCTGCCGTAGAGCACGCCGTCACCGTACAGCGCGCAGAGCGCACCCTCGATGCCGGCGACCGTCACCTCGTAGGTGTCTTGCCCGATCAGCAACACACCGGTATCGGCGACGCTGAGATTCTCGGCCTGCTTGGTGCGTACCGCCAGCGACGGGTCGCCGAAAATGGTCCAGTTCAAAAATTCGTTCACACCCGAGGCGCCCATGATATCCATCATCAGACACGAACCGTTGAACCACAGCCCGCCGATGGTGCGCATCTCGTCGGCGATCAGCAGGTCGATCGCTTCGTCCTGGGCGTACATGGGCGGATCCCACGACTGGCTGATCTTCGACATGTAACAGGCGATCGCGCCGGTGGGCTGACCGTCGTGGATCGCCCGCAACCAAGCCTCGGCGAAGCAGGTGGTCGAGACGAAGCTGCCGTTCACGCACGCCACACTGCTGATGAACGGGAGCATGCTGTCATTCACCAGGGCGTTGACGTGGGTGTTACTGAATCCCGTAGTGCCCCACGATGTTGTGCTGCCGTGGCCGCAGTAGTTGACGATGCCACGGCCGTCATTCAGCGCGTTGGTGACCATCGCCGCTGATGCCGTGGGGTCGTAGATCTGGTCCACGCCGAGATACCCGTATCCGAGCAAGTCGTCGCGGATCAGATCCATGTGCTGGTTGTCGTACTCGCCGTAGTGACCGGGACCCTGGTTCGACGCGACGCCGGTGCCGTACTGGGGCCAGATCACGTCGGTCTGGGTGTCGCGCTCATACGCGATGGTCCGCGCAACCTGGGTCAGAACGTGGTTGGCATTCTCGGCCGAGAACCGCCCCACGAAGATGTCGGGGTAGTTGTCGCTGCCGGCGACGAGTGAGTATTCTGGATCGGAGTTCGCGCCATAGGTCGGGATCTGCGCCGCGTCGCCGACCAGCAACACGTACGCCAGGTCGGAGTTGTCGTAGAGTTCCTGGATGTAGGCGGCGATCTGACTATACGTCGCTCCGACGGTCGAGAGCGGCACCACTTGCGTGGCGATCCCCTTCTGCAGTGTCCACTCGACCAGAGGCTCGACCAGCGTCAGAAACGAGTCGTGCGTGATGATCAGCAGGCTGCCATCCTCATACACCGGGTCGTAGCGGTCGGTGGGGAAGTTCAGAAAGTGGTTCTCGTAAAGACCAGCGAACTGCGGATCGAGCTTGTCGATCGGTCCGCTGCGCTCAAGAACGTTCACGCTGCCGGAGCCGACCGGTGCGACTTCGATCAACAGCCGTGTGGCAACTCGCAGGGTTTGCGTTGCCGGCAAGTACTGGAAGACGTTGGCATCGACGACCAGGCCGCGGTAGTCACGTACGATGTGCGGCGGATCGGCCGTGACCTGCTCGGCCGGGTAGATGCCGTCGCCCGCATAAAACGGCGCGAAGGTAAACGGCACCGTGGCGGGATCGACAGTACGCGGCAGATTGCCTTTGGACGGCGCGATCGCCATGTTCGGCACATCGACGTACTCGACCTCGAGTACGCGGACGGTCATCTCGCGGTCGTCGGGTATGATCAGTGCGCGGCGCACATTGGGCAGATCCGGCAGCCCGGCCTCGAGGGGACGGCCCTCGCCGGCGAGGGTGATCTGGTGATAGATCTGACCCTCGATGATGACCGTCTCGGCAGCGAATCCGCCGAGGGTGATCTCGATGACGCTACGCTGGCCGTCGTCGGCAACCAAATCGACCGCGAGCGGCTGACCGCCCAGGTCGATCCAAGCGGCGCCCGCGCCGCCAGGCAGCCACGCGCTCACCATCAGCAACGCGGCAACGATCGCTGATAATCCGCATCTCCTCGGCCGCGGAATCGCTACGGAGCGGTAACAAGATCTCATGGCAGACCTCCAGGTCTAGCTCGCGCGCGGCCAGGGCCGCGTCACTCGTGATGGTCTCGGTCGTTGTCTCGGTCGCGTCCCCAATCAGCGCAAGAGCACCACCTTCTGGGCGAGGGCGCCGTTGGCACCTCCCGCACCGGCGAAGCGCATGCGCACGAGATAGATTCCTTGGCTGGCGCGGCGGCCGTCGGCGTCGCGTCCGTCCCAGAGAAAACTGTGGTTTCCGGCCGGCAACGATTCCTGCACCAGCGTGCGCACCTTACGTCCGGCCAGGTTGTAGACTTCGAGCGTCACTTGCGACGGCTGGGCGAGGCCCCAGGCGACCGTCACCGGACCGCCGGTGGGCGTCGGCCACGGGGCCTTGAGGTAGGTACTGATCCGGGTCGCCGGCAGTACGCCGGTCGACTGGGCAGCGGAGTGCACCGCAAGGTCATCGAGGTACCAACCGGCGGTACCGGCGTACCACGCGGCCACGATGAACCGAAAGCGTACCGAGTGCCCGACGTAGCTGCCCAGGTCGAACACGCCGGGCACCCAGCCGTCGCTGCTGTTGGTCCAGCCCGCCTCGCACGGTTGGCCGTCGAGAACGTAGATGCACGGGTCGGGGTAGCCGCCCACCGGCTCGATGACCTGCCAGGTGGCGCTACCGTCGACGGAGATCTTGACGTTGATACCGTCGTAGGGCCCCCAGATCGAGTACCAGTGCCAGAAGGTTAGTCGTGGTTCATCGGCATCGGTTAGATCGTACGTTGGCGAAGTCAGCCTCGACGTGCCGTCGTCATACGGCCCCGTGAGATTGGTCGCCCAGCAGTTCAAGCCCGAATGGGCGTTGGGGCCGCCGTCGTACACCGGGCTTCCCCATTCCCAGTCGCCGGTGCCGGCGAAGCCGCCGCCACCGGTCTCGAAATCGTCGCCGACCGCGAGGCGCAGATCGACCGTCACCGGAAACCCGCTCAGCATCACTTCGCGAACATCCGGAGTCAGACCCGGCGCGGTGGCGATCACCAGGCCGGTGAACTGGGACGGCACGTCGGCGATGGTGTAGCTGCCGTCTTCGGCGGTGATGACCGTCGGTAACGAAGTCCCGGCGAGGACGACTTCGGCGCCGGAGATCGGCGCGCCGGTCGGCCGGTGCACCTCGCCGCTGATGGTCAGTAACGGCAACGGAGCAAGAGCCACATCGTGGGTCACTGCCGCGCCAGCAGCGACGATCACCTCGTCATCGAGGGTCGTGTAGCCGAAGCGTTCGGTACGCAGTGTCCAGGTCCCCGGTACCGTCACGATGGTGTAACTACCGTCGTCGCCAGAAACAGACCGCGACCCGGTCTCGATGATGCGCAGAGCTGCGCCGGCCAACGGCAGGCCGGTGTCGGCATCGGTGATGACGCCGGAGAGCGAGGCCAGATCGTTGAGCATGAGCGGAATCGCACTGAGCAGATCCGGGCGCGGTCCGATCAGGTCGCTACCCTGCTGCGGTGTGCCGGTCTGCCGCAGAATCGCCGCGATGGTGCTGCCGGACAGCGGCACGCCGCCCGACTGCGCCTTGTAGATGCCCTGCATACACGCCACAGTGCCCGTGACGATCGGTGTTGCGCTCGAGGTGCCGCCAAAGGTATCGGTGTAATATTCGTTCGCGAAATCGCCGTACAGGTTGCCGTAGCCGGTGGTCACCACGTTGGCGCCCCAACCGTGCAGGTCCACGCGGGTGCCGTAGTTGGTGAACCACGCCGGTTGCAGACTCGCACCGTTGCTCGCGCCGACGATGATCGCACCGGAGTCGCGCAGGTTGCGATCGAAACGGCCTTCGTAGATGAAGTCGTCGAAATCCTGTTCTCCGTTACCGGCCGCCTGGCAACAGATGACGCCGTTGGCCGTACCGGTGGCGATCGCGTCGAAGTTGGCTTGCCACCACTCCAGCGCGATGTAGCCGTGCTGGCCCGACCCATTGGCGCGCGGCCCGGGGCAGTGAAGTTCGATGACGAAGATGTCGCCCTCGTCGAGTTCGGCCACGACCTGATTGAACGCATCGGCAGTCGGTGTGCCCCACACCCCGAACGAACCGACCTCCACACCGTTGGCGATACCCGTAACGCCGTAGCCGTTGTCCACCGCGCACATCTCGCCGACCACCGCGATGCCGTGGTCCGCGTAGTCGGTCGAACCGCCGACGAAGAACGGTACCTTCATGTCCTCGTGATCCCAGTTCCAACCCACTTCGATATCGATGATCTTCACGCTTTCGCCCCGGCCCCCGCTATAGAACCAGGCCGCGCCCGCATCGACGCCGGTCGGTGCCGGATCGAGGTATTCCTGCACGTCGACGAAGTTGGGTGTGAGGCGGTTGTCATCGGCACGATCGAGGACAGAGATGCTGGCCGTCGCGCTACTGGCGTTGGTGGCGCTGGGACCGGCGTCGTTGGGACCGGTGGCGCCGGGACCGGTGCGCTCGGGTAACCTCCGCACCACAGGCGTTGCCTCGTCGTTGTCGTCCAGCAACAACGCCAGTTGTGGTATC
>JAUVBS010000196.1 GCA_030591105.1 bacterium
GATAGTTCTCCACCAGATCAGCGGAACGTTCGTTGAGCGGCGAGATCATCGCCTCGCTGCCCTCGATGCTGTAGGCGTCGGCCACGGCGATCGGTTTCTCGCCAGCGAACACCGGCTCGCCGGAGCGCTGGCGCTCGAGGGCAATTTCGGTGGCGCCAAGCATGGCAGCTACTTGAGCGTTGAGCGGATCGAGCGCAGCCGCACGCCGCAAATCGAGCGCAGCGGCGTCGTACTGTCCCGTGCGCAGATTCAGCACGCCTCGGTTGTACCACCCCGCCACCGATTGGTCGTCCAGACGTAATGCCCGGTCGAGATCAGCGCGTCCAGCGGCCTGGTGACCGAGGCGCAACTGCGCCACGGCCCGGGTCCGGTAAACCAGTGCTAGATCGGGATCCAGCGCCGCGGCTCGGTCGAGGTACGGCAACGCGGCGACGGCATCGCTCGCCTGTATGCGCGCCATGGCGGCCTGCACCAGCAGCGACGGAGCCGCAACGTCGATCCGGTCCAGGGCGCCGATCGCCCGTTCGAGATCAGCGCTGGCCGCGGCGAAGTCGTTCTGCAAAAAGTGGATACGGCCCCTCAGCGCAAGCGCTCGCAGCGGCCAGATGCCGCGCCGGACGCAGACCGAGAGCGAAGCGATCGCCTGCTCGGCGAGCTGACGTCGTACGCTGAGATTCTCTTCCTGCTGCATCAACAGCGTGGTGTTGGTCGCATGACCAAAACGGCTACCGGCCATGTAGTGTGTGCCGTAACCGAGGTAGTAGTTCAGACCCGCCCCCGGGTTGCCCAGATTACTGGACAGCCCTTCGTAAATCTCAAACACGAAGAAAGCGAAGTACGGCCGGTAGGCGCCGGCGAGACCGTATAACGGCTGGGCCCGGTCGTACTGTCCGGTCAGCTCCATGATCAGCCCCGCGTCGTTCCAGAACTCGGCGGTGTAGGGATACCAGTTGTACGCCCGCGGACTGCCGAACACGTGCGCCGCCAGATCGGGTTTCCCGTCGGCCAGATAGGCCAACGCCTGAATCCAGCGGCTGGCGAAATCCGACTCGGTCTCTCGCCACTTGCGGATATCCAGCAGCTCGGGTCCCGATCCAGCGGTCCGTATGTCGAGAGGGAATTTGCGGATCTTCACCGAGGAGACTTTGCGCGCGGCGTCGAACGCTCCGGCTAGGTCCCCCTTGCCCGCGAGGTCGAGGCCCCGCAGCAGGGCGGCCTCTTCGTTGTGCGGCGCCATCGCCTCGGCACGCCCGACCCAGACCAGGCTCTCGTCGAAAAACCCGTCGTTGCGTTCGAGCCAGGCGTAGTCCAGCGCGATACGCAGTCTCATCTCGGCGTAAATGTCTTCCGGGAGCAAGTCCAATGCGGCCAGAGCCGCATCGAGGCACAGCCGACTCTGTGCGGCGTAACCGACACTACGCAGGAAATACGCCAGATCGTGCCAGTTCCAAGGGTTGGTCGGATCGAGTCCGGCCGCGTTGACCATGTGGTGCATACACTCGGTCACCTTGCGGATCGCCGCCGGCGGACCTCTCGTCGTCCAGTTGGCCGACCACATCTCCTCCCTAGTGTATTGCACGTACTGCAGGATGAGATCTTGGAAGCGGCGTACGCGGTCCAGCTCGGCGTGGGCCAGTTCACGCCGCCGCTGCTGCTCGCGCGGCGTCAGATAAATGAACTCTTCCCAGGAGAGCGAGTCCGGTTCGGCATCGTAGGTCAACGCCTCGCGCAGCAGCTTGATCTGGTCGCGGGGACGGAAGATGCCGGATAAAAATGGCAGGAAGTTGGGATTACGGTAGCGTTGAGCGTCCCAATCCGACCAGTCGAGTACGCCACCCCGGACACGCCACTGCGGCGGTGGCGACCAATCCTGCGCCCCTTCGTCGGCGGCGACAGCAGCGGCGGTAGCGGCGGTCGTCGCGGTGGCCACGGTGGTAGCAGTGGCCACGGTCGCCGACAGCCCACTAGTTAGCGGGCCGGCGCCAGCTAGCCACCCCAACACCAATGCAGTGGTTACCGTCACGATCACGATGCGCATGGTAATCCCTTTCGCGTGGCTGCCGGCGTACGGCGCCCGGCGTGCGGCTGCCAGCGTACGGCGCCCGGCGTGCGGCTGCCAGCGTGTGTCCGCGCCAGAATAGCGTGTACGCAACCAGCGGTCCGGCCGATGGTCACGGACTGTACCTCTACGTATCGCCCCGTCTAGTCATGGGGTTTCCCTTGATCTATGTACGAAATCAACTCCTCGGGAGCAACCGGTACCAGCGACACGACCCGCAGTCAATCCACCTGCCGGTCGGCACGATCCGGAAGAGGTGGCCGGCGTCCTGCTAGTTCCCACAGCTCGGTGACGGTCACGAAGCGGTAGCCGCGCTGGCGTAACTCGGGGATCAGTTGTTCAAGTACGTCGCCGACGTACACACGCTGGCGGCCACCGCCGTGTAACACGAGGACCGCGCCCGGGAAGGTACCCGCTAGCGCGCTGGCGAGGATCGGTTGCACGCGGCGGATCAGGTTGTCGTAAGGGTAGACCGAACCGAGACAACAGAGATAACCGTGCTCCGCCAACTGGTCGATCATCGGACCGTCGAACCAGCCCGATCCCGGTCGGAACCACTTGACCGACCCACTGGGTTGAACCAACGCCTCGGTACGGCTCAGCCCCGCGACGAACTCTGCCGGCTCGAGCGAGATACTCGGCTCGTCCTGCCAGTGATGGTTGGCCAGCTCGTGTCCGGCCGCGCGGATGCGCGTCACCAGATCGGGATGAGCCGCACAGTGTGAACCGATCAAAAAGAACGTGGCGCGTACCTGGTGGCGTGCCAGTACCTCGAGAATACGTTCAGTCGTCGCGGGGTCCGGCTCATCGTCGAGAGTCAGCGCCACGACCGGCTGCGTGGTATCTGCGTAAAAGAAGACGTCGGCAAAAACCTCAGCAGCCACTGCAACCAACAGCCGCGGCGGGATCCAGAGCGTCACGGCCATCACGCCGCCCACCAATACGACCGCCAGCAGTACGGTCGCGACGATCTTGCCGGGAGAAGCTGGGCGCACCACGTTACTCCTGGTGACCGACCGCTGCCGACGGTGTGATCGGTCTTGGTCCGGGCTAGCGGATCAGATTAGCACCCGCCTTGCCGTAGGGCGTGATGTCGTCTGGAGAGTAGTGGATCGTACGGGTTTTGCCCTCGGCATCGGTCTGCAACAGACCGGCCTCTGCCAGGTAGCCCGGTATGTTGTTGGGCAGCATCTGCGGGTTCCGCACCAGGAAACGCAAGGCCGCCGGCGCGCGCAGAAATACCCCGAATAGATCGGCGTCGGCGACTTCGGCCATCCACGGCTCGGTCCCGGTCAGGCGTGGCTGGGCGAGGTTCTCCGTGACAACCCCGTCGTCGAGACCGCGGGTCACCAGACGGTGGGCAGCGACATCTACCGTGTAGAGTGCCAGGCTGGCACAGGATCGTACGAGCGTCTGATAGGTGCGATCGGCTTCGGGCAGGTCGATCAGTGGATCCTCGCTGACCTTGTACGGTTTGACTCTTTCACGCAGCTCTTCCCAGCGCTGGAGATCTTCGTCGTCCGGCCCAGCGGTGGGGGGACGGTGGAGCAACCAGGCCGCTTCCTCTTGTTCGAACAGGCGTGAAACATTGTGGCGCGCGACGCCATCGGCAACCGCGAGTGAAACCGCGAGCAACTCGGTCAAACCTTCACGGCCACCCGGCATCCGTAACTGGTGTGCGAACCAATCCCGACCGGCGAGGGCATCTTCCAGGAACCGCTGGGGACCGGCGTACAGACGCGGTGAAAGGAGATAGGCAGCGCTGTCCATGCCGACCAGTACGTCGTAATCCACCCCCGGCGGCCGCCACGCTTCCCAGCTGATCACCAGGTCCGACAGGGTGGCGTCACTCGGGCCGGTGGCATCATCGAAGTCGAGTAAGGTGATCGGCGTCTCAGGAGCGAAGATAAAGCGCAGTTGTCCGTGGGACATCGGCCCGGGCCGGTTGCGGGTGCCCAGCGGAACGAGTATGAACTCGGCGGCGACGATACCACCGAGCGGTACCCGCGCGCTGCATAGCTGTGTGGTCCCTTCGAACGGGTTGCCGCCGTAGTTCACATTGCGCAGGACCGCGTGGCCGTCCCGCCCGATATCACTCATTTCCCAATCGACGAACAGGGGGGCCATGGCGGCGGTGTAGCCGCCGGGTATCACGTCGCGAATCGTGCGCAAGCGGACGGCGCGGTCGGGCTTCTTAGACCAGCCCAGTAGTTCGTCGGCCGAGAGGGTACGTAAGGGCAGCGCGCTCGTAGCAGTCTCGGGCGGTGCCGTATCCCGACGCAGCCAGAAG
Source organism: bacterium (assembly GCA_030591105.1). Classification (GTDB taxonomy): domain Bacteria; phylum Krumholzibacteriota; class Krumholzibacteriia; order LZORAL124-64-63; family LZORAL124-64-63; genus JAUVBS01. The sequence goes on from JAUVBS010000196.1 coordinate 4,350, forward strand.
ACCGCGGCAACACCGACGACTACCAGCAAGAGGACGGTTACGAATCGACGCATCGGTCGGCCTCCTTAAATGCCGCGCGCGGGACGGTCATCAACTGCCGAGCACCAGCGGTTGCGGGGCGCGGGCCAAAGCAGCCTCGGCAGCACGGAAGCCGATGGCCACCGGTTCGGCCAGATGATCGAAATCCTCGACCTTCAGGTTGGGGTCGAGAGGGGGACGGATCAAGAGCTCCGGTGGGTTGATCGCCAGACGCATCTCCGTCACCAGCGCGGTCGGGATGTCGTAAGCCTTCATGATCAACTCGAAGAACGGGAGACGCTGGGAGAGACCGTGCCTCTCTTTCACCACCGTTTTGAACCAACTCCGGCTGCTGAGATCGATCTGGCGATCGCGCGGCGCGGCAACATCCACGGCGATGACCGGCGCCTGGGTCATGGTGCGGATCAAATCGACCGGCAGGTTGTTCATCAGGCCACCGTCGACCAGGATCCGATCTTCGTATTCCACCGGCGCGATCACGCCGGGTATGGCGCTCGTGGCGCGCAGCGCCGGCGCCAGAGGCCCTTCGCTCAGTACCACCAGATCGC
>JAUVBS010000411.1 GCA_030591105.1 bacterium
ACCGCTCGCCCTGGGCTGTGCGGCGACCCGCAGCAGAGCGTCGACGGTATCGGCCACGTAGTTGTAAGTGCGTACCTGTTCACCGGTGCCGATGATTTCCAGCCGTGCCGGGTCGCTGCGCAATTTCTCTAGCCAGTCGAACAGGACGTACTTGCGTTGCCGTGGTCCGAAGGTGTTGAAGATGCGTACGCGACGGTGGTCGCGATCGAAGCAGCGCCCATAGCTATCCAGCAGAAATTCGGCTGCCAATTTGGATCCGCCGTAGGGCGATTGCGGCCGCAGGGGGTGGTCCTCGTCCATCGCCTCGGTCAGCGGTTCACCATAAACTCCGGCCGACGATGTGAACAACAGTGTGCCGACCTCGGCGCGTCGGCAAGCCTCCATGACGCGGTGCGTGCCGACGACGTTGACCTCGAAATCGAACGCCGGATCTGCCGAGGAACGCGGCACTGATGCGTTGGCGGCAAGATGAAACACGTAGTCGCAACCGGCGACCGGTGTGTCGAGGTCGCCGTCGACCACCGAGACCTCGTGCCAGGCGATCCGGTCACCAGCGCGAGCGAGGTTTGCCAGGTGACCGTCCGAGAGGTCGTCGAGTGCGCGGACCTTGGCCCCGTGCTCCACCAACGCATCGGTGAGGTGCGAGCCGATGAATCCGGCGCCCCCGGTGACCAGGACCGTCCGGTCGGAATATATTTCATGTAAATCCATACCTGGCTCCGTTTTCGACGTCACGCCGGTCGACTTGAGGCCGTTCTGAGATTGGGGTCGGACCGGTACAGTTCAGGCTACTGCGGACGGTACGGTGGGATCAAGCTGATTCCTGACCCGCAAACCAAGTGAGTTCTGGTAGAATGGATGGACAATTTCGCGTCACCGACCCCGTTTTTCAGGGAGGCTGCCCGTGCGTCGACTTACTTCACCAGTCATGCGATTCGTCGGATTGTCGCTGCTCTGTTTGTGTGTACTGGCTACCGTTGCACCGGCGGCCGAGAACCACGCTCTGGTCCGCTTCTGGATCGACACACCGGCCGACCAAGCTTACCTCGATGCGAACCAGGGTGACCTCGACATCGCCGGGGGACGGCGGGGCGAGTATCTCGACCTGGTCGTGCGCGAGGTGGAACTCGACGATCTTCTTGACCAAGGCAGCCGGGTGGAAATCTTGCACCGGGATCTGGAAGCGTTCTACGCCTCGCGATTCGCCGGACGCGAGGGCTTCGGTGACTACCACACTTATAGCGAAGCCGTCGTCTGGATGGACGAACTCAGCGCGCAGTACCCCGCTGTGCTCAGCGCCCGCTGGTCCATCGGCCAGAGCCACCAGGGCAATGACCTGTGGTGTTTGCGGCTCTCGGACAATCCGGAAACCGACGAGGACGGCGAGCCCGAGGTCCTGTTCGACGCGTTGCACCACGCCCGCGAGGTCATGACGCCGGAGATGGTGCTGATGCTCGCCGAGTATCTGGCCGAGCAGTACTACGCCGGTGACCCGGAGATCGTCGCCCTGCTCGACGAGAACGAGATCTACCTGGTGCCGATCGTCAACCCCGATGGATTTCTGTACAACGAGCAGATCAATCCCGACGGCGGCGGCCTGTGGCGCAAGAACCGGCGCGACAACGGCGATGGTACCTGGGGTGTCGATCTCAACCGCAACTATCCCTACGAATGGGGCTGCGACGAGGGCAGCAGCGGCGATCCGGGTAACGACACCTACCGTGGGCCGTCGCCGGGCAGCGAACCAGAAGTGCAGGCGATGATGAACCTGATCGACGATCACGACTTCGTCACCCGCCAGAGCTGGCACAGCTCTGGTAACCTGACGCTCTACCCGTGGGGCTACACCATCGACGATACGCCCGACGAGGCGACTTTCCGCGAGATGGCCGCGGCGATGACCCAGTTCAACGGCTATAGTCCCGGCCAGGTGGGCGAACTGCTCTACCCTGTCTGTGGCGGCAGCTTCGACTGGGACTACGGTGGGCAGGACACCCACACGAAGATCTTCGGTTTCACCAACGAGATTGGCGGTAGCAGCGACGGCTGGTGGCCGCCGGACTCCCGCCGTCAACCGCTGTTCGAGGAAAACCTGTGGCCAGCGCTCTACATGATCGCGGTCTCCAGCGATTTGCGGGGACCGACGTTCAGCCACGCCCCGCTACCATATACCCATGCCACGGCGGGTCAGTACCCGTTGACGGTCACGCCGCTTGGGTTCGAGGGGGCCGCCATCGACCCGGCCTCGGTCATGCTGCATTACCGGGTCGACGGCAATGGGTTCGTCGATATGGTGCTCACAGCCACCGGCGGTCCCGGGGAGTTCGGCGGCGCCATTGCGGCCCAACCGACCGGCAGTGTCGTCGAGTACTACATCTCCGCCGCCGATGACGAGGGCCGCGCGGGGACGACCCCACGCGGCGCGCCGTCGGCGCTGCACCACTTCGAGATCGGTAGCGATTTTTCACACCTCATGGAGGCGGACCGAGGCTGGACCGCCGGCGCCGAGGATGACGATGCGTCGACCGGCCTGTGGGTGCGCGTGGCCCCGGTCGGCACCAGCGCTCAGCCGGCGCAAGACCACAGCGCCGAGGGGACTCATTGCTGGGTCACCGGTCAGCACACCGCGGGGGAATCGGACGGATTCAACGACG
>JAUVBS010000302.1 GCA_030591105.1 bacterium
AAATGTCTAGCCCGGATAATTCATGAATAATCCGGGCTAATCGAGCGGGCACCTCCGCTCTGCGCGATCACCATAAGCGATCGGCTCACATTCTACCAGAACATCCTAAACCAGCCTGGCGGTCTCCAGTCAGTGTGCTAACGACCAATGAGCTACTCCACCGTCACCGCCTTGGCCAGGTTGCGCGGCTGGTCGACATTCTCGCCGCGGATCACCGCGGTGTAATAGGCCAGCAGCTGCAACGGGATCACCGATAGCAACGGCGTCAGCATATTCATGGTCTCGGGGATGGTGATCACATGATCGCTCGCGGCGGCGATCTCCGTATCTCCCTCGGTCACGACGCTGATGATCTTGCCCTGCCGCGCTTTGACCTCCTGCACGTTCCCGCGGATCTTCTCGTAGCTACTGTCGCGGGTCGAGATCACGACGACCGGCATGTTCGGATCGATCAGTGCGATCGGGCCGTGTTTCATCTCGGCGGCGGGGTACCCGTCGGCGTGGATATAGCTGATCTCCTTCAGCTTCAGCGCCCCCTCCAGCGCGATGGGGAAATTCACACCACGCCCCAGGTAAAGGCAGTTGCTGTGCTGGGCGTAGACCTCGGCGATCGCGCGGATGGCAGCGGACTGGTCGAGCACCTGCTGGATCTTGTCCGGTATCCGTTGCAACTCCTCGATGGTGCGCTTGCCGATCTCGATACCGAGATGGCGACGGCGGCCGAACAGCAGCGTCAGGAGGATCAGAATGGTGACCTGGCTCGTGAAGGCCTTCGTCGACGCGACGCCGATTTCCGGTCCGGCGTGGATGTAGACGCCGCAGTCCGACTCACGGGCGATGGTCGACCCGACCACGTTGGTGATACCGATCACTTTTGCGCCGCGCCGCTTGGCTTCGCGCATCGCCTCGAGGGTATCGAGGGTCTCGCCGCTCTGGCTGATGGTCAAACAGAGCGTTCCCGGCTCGATGACCGGCGAACGGTAACGAAACTCGCTGGCGTACTCGACTTCGACCGGGATGCGCGCGTACTCCTCGAGCAGATATTCACCGACTAGCCCGGCGTGCCACGAGGTACCGCAGGCGATGATGATGATACGCTTGATGGCGAGTAACTCGCGGTCGGTCAGCTGGATACCGCCCAGCTTGACGTCGCCGGACTCCGGCAAGATCCGCCCACGGAACGAATCGAGAACGGTCTGCGGCTGTTCGAAGATCTCCTTGAGCATGTAGTGGGGGTAGCCCCCCTTCTGGATCCGCTCGAGGTCCCAGGTGATCTCCTGGATCTCCTTGGTCACCTCCTGGTTGTCGACGTTCATGGTGGTAACATCTTGGGGCGTCAGCACCACCATCTCCCCGTCGTCGAGGTAGATCACTTGCCGGGTGTGGCCCATGATGGCCGCCACATCGCTCGCCAGGTAGTTGGCGCCATCCCCGACTCCGACCAGCAGCGGGCTGCCGCGCCGTGCGCCGACGATCTTGTCCGGCTCGTCGGCATGGACCACGGCGATACCGTAGGTCCCTTCGACCAGCTTGAGCGCGCGTTGGACAGCGGTTTCGAGGTTGCCGTCGTACTGGTCGAGTATCAGGTGCGCCAACACCTCCGAGTCGGTCTCCGACCGGAATAGGTGCCCCTTGCCCTCGAGCCGCACTTTCAGGGCGGTGTAGTTTTCCACGATCCCGTTGTGCACCACGGCCAGCGCGCCGGAACTGTGCGGATGAGCGTTGAGTTTGCTCGGCTTTCCGTGGGTCGCCCACCGCGTGTGCGCAATGCCGCAACTGCCGTGGAGTTCATCCCACGGCAACACGCGCTCGAGATCGTTGATCTTGCCCTGTTGCTTGATGACGCGGACCGAGTCGGTCTGGACGATCGCCACGCCCGCGCTGTCGTACCCCCGATACTCCAGCCGGCGGAGCCCCTCGACCAGATCGGTGACCACGTTTTCGTGTCCAGTGATACCTACGATCCCACACATGTCGTTACGCCTCCCGCTTGCGGCGTGGCCGACCGACGGCGGGCTCTATTACCCGCAGTCGGTCGGCCGCGTCATTCAAGTCGCCCTACGCACGCGCGCGATGAGTTGGCGCGCCGCCTCAGCCGTCGCGGCCTCGGCGATGATTCTGACCACCGGCTCGGTATTCGACGGTCGGACGTGAACCCAGGCGTCGTCGCCGGTCCACTTCACGCCGTCGCGTTCGTCGAGGCGGCCCGGTCCCAGACCAGCGAGCAGCGCCGCCAGTTCGGCTCCGGTCGGCACCGCATCCTGCGGTACCTTCTCTTTGACCATGGCCACCGGTGGCAACGCTCGCACCAGTTCGGCCAGCGACCGCTCGCCATCGGCAAGCGCCTGGACGATCATGGCGATGCCGACGAGCGCGTCGCGGCCGGCGTGTAACCTCGGGTAGATCACACCGCCGTTGCCTTCACCACCGATCACGCAATTCTGTTGCAGCAAAGTCTCGACCACGTTGGCCTCACCGACCGGTGTTCTGTGCACCACCGTACCGTGGCGACCGGCAACCTCCTCGACAAGTTGCGTCGTCGACAGGTTCACCGCCACCGGGCCCGACTCGCGCGCCAGCAAGAAGTCCATCGCCAGCACCAAGGTCAGCTCTTCGCTCAGCGGGGTCGCATCGCCGGTCACCAGCGCCAGGCGGTCCACATCCGGATCGACGGCCAGCCCGAAATCGGCCCCGGTACGTTCGACCTCCGCGCAGAGCGCCGATAGATGGGCAGGAGTCGGCTCCGGATCGTGGGGAAATCGCCCGCTCAGGCCGCAACCGAGCGGTGTACAGCGTACTTGCAACGCCGCGAGCAACGCCGGCACAACGGCTCCGCCCGCCCCCTCGACCGCATCGACCACCACGTGCAGACCACGGGCGGCGATCCGGTCGCGGTCGAGCCACGGTAGCGCCAAGATGGCGGCGACGTGCCGATCGTCCGCTCCCGGGCGTCGGCTCACCTGGCCGAGCCGGTCTGACGCCACGTGACCGTCACCGGCCGTGTGGTGCTGCTGCAGCGCTTCATTCTGTTCGGCGGTGAGAAACAGCCCGGTGCCGGCAAGGAACTTCAACGCGTTCCACTGCTGCGGATTGTGGCTGGCGGTGACGATCACGCCGCCGACCGCATCGCTCCCGGCCACCTCCAATTCGCAGGTCGGGGTGGTCACGACGCCGAGATCCCAGACGTCGTGTCCGGTCGAGCACAGCGCCGCGAACACCGCGTCGCGGATCATCGGTCCGCTCGGCCGTGTATCGCGTCCGACAATCACCGGTCCGGCCGGCAGCCACGACCCAAGTGCCGCCGCCCAGCGCGCCGCGCTGACGGCGTCCAGACCGTCGCCGATGACACCCCTGATCCCGGATATGCTCACCCGTAACGGCACGTTCTCTCCTCCGAGGCGCGCAACGACCCGACGGCACGGCCCGGATCACACTCGGACTATCCCTAGGTATTCTACCAGCGTCGGTCGTCGCCACAAAGGTCGAAAGTTACGCGACAAGAGTGTGGTATCCCCCCTACCACTGGCAGGCCGGTCGTCGCCGGCAGCAAAAAAGAAGCTTGCCCGGCGGCAAGCCATCCCTCCTGACGCGATGTGGAGCTGGTGTGCGGACTCGAACCGCAGACCTGCTCATTACGAGTGAGCTGCTCTACCAGCTGAGCTACACCAGCCCCGACACGCAT
>JAUVBS010000371.1 GCA_030591105.1 bacterium
ACCGCAAAGACCCCCGGGGGGGGTCCTGCCAGAAGTAGCCACACGATCGAGATCGCCATTGCTCGTGGAGACTAATTCGAGCCGACCATCAGCAGAGAGCGCGCGGGGGTGAGCATTCCAGCAGCCGGATAGGTTTGACCCGGACTATTCGTGAATAATCCGGGTCCAGAAGGTCGGTTACTTTTTCAAGAGCTCCACGTCTCCACTGAAGGTGTTGATACGCACGCGCGCGTCGCCGTTGCCGGTGGTGAATTCGAGCTCCTTGCCCGGGACGTATTTGCTGGTGCGTTCGGCATCGGGGCCGAAGGCGTTGTCGATGTCGCCGCTGAAGGTGTTGACATCGAAGTCGGCACTGGTGTTGGCCGGTATATGGAGCACGATGTCGCCGCTATGGCTGTTGAAGCGGAAGTTGCCGTCGCCGCTCAAAGCCCCGTGGAACTCGATGTCGCCGGACACGGAGTTCGCGTCGAAGCGCTTGAATTCCCCGCCCCGGACCAAGATCTCGCCGCTGACGGTCTCGGCGTTCACTTCGCCCTTGACGCCGTTGAGGGTCAGATCGCCGCTGACGCTATTGGCGCGTACGCTGCCGGACTCGACATCGAGATCGATCTCACCGCTCACCGTTTCGACCTCGACCTCCTCGAGGGTCCCGGACACCTTCACGTCGCCACTGACAGTCTCCGGGTAGAGCCGGCCGGTGACTTTCTCGACCGTGATGTCGGCGCTCACGGTGCCGACGTCCACCTTGCAGCGGCGCGGTAGATGGATGATCAGCTCCGACCCTTTCACGCTGCCCTTGGTGTGGTCGGGGTACTCGACCTTCAGGGTCGCCTTCTTCTTGCCCACGTCGAAGACGAACTTCTTGGCCTTCTCCTCGACCGTACCGGTGACTTGGATCTCGTCCTTGTCCCAGCCGATGATCTCGATGCTGCCGGCCAGGGTTTCGATGGTGACCGACCCGTCCTTGGCGAACTTCGCCTTCTGGTCCACCTTGCCGGTGGGTAGATCGATCGCCAGGGCCTGGGTGCCGGCAACCAAGCAGCCGACCAGCACCAGGGCGAAGGCCACTTGCAGGGTGCGATGATTTTCGTAACGCATGTTCTTAACCTTCCTCGGTGTCCGCGGTCACGGACGTCACAGTTGTACACTCAAACGATCGGCGCGCCTCTGCAAGAGAGCGCGGTTCTGGTAAGCGGTGGCGAGCTGGTGCGCCAGGCGAGTGTTGCCCGGATCGTCCAGCCACGCGGCCGTCAATTCATCGATGACCTGGTCGAGCTGCGCGACGCCGTAGCCGAGCGCTTCACGCCCCGGACCGGCTGTGCTCTGGCTGAAGGCACTCTGGCTGGTCAGAGCCGCGAAGGCGAGTCGTTCACGCGTGTCGGGCCGGGTAACCGCTGCCAGGGCCTCAGCTGTGGCCGAGGCTTCGGTCACACCGAAATCGACCGGCGCGCCAAGATCGACCGGCGCGTGGGCGAGGCGTGTGGCGGTTGCCGTACGCTCGGCGGGCGCCCAGCGCGCCACTTCCGGCCCGGCTCGCCACAGTGCCGTAGCCCCCAACAGAATCCCCGCCGCAACTGCCGCCGCGGCCAGGTTGGCCGGTGTGACCGGTAGACCCAGCACCCGCCGCCCCGCGTGGCGGCTGCCAGCTTTGGTGGCTCTGGTGGCTTCGGTGGCTTCGATGGCTCCGACCGCCCCGGGAACCTCGCTGCGGTCGATGGCCGCGGCGATGCCGGGCCACAGATCGTGCGGTGGCGCGACCGGCCGCCGCAAATTGGTCGCGCGTTCCTGTAGCTCGAGCAGGTACGCGATCTCCTCACGGCAAACCTGGCAACCACTCAAGTGCAGCTCCAGTTGCCGACGATCGGCACTGTCCAAGTCGTTATCCACATAGTCGTGGAGCAACTCGCGAGCTTGCGCGTGGTTCATGATATTTCCTCCCCTAGCATCATCCGCAACAACCTGCGGGCACGGTGCAGCTGGGCCTTGCTGGTCCCGACGCTGGTGCCGAGCATCTTCGCGATCTCCCGGTGCCGGTAACCCTCGACGTCGTGCAGCACGAAGACCGTGCGGGCCCCCGCGGGCAAACCAGCGACGGCTCGCTCCAGATCGATCCGCTCGGTGCAGGCATCCGGTGAGGACGTCTGCGCCGGTGCGTCGAAACCGCCCGGCTCGTCGTCGGTCCCGCCAGTCCCGCCAGCGCGGGACCCGTTAGCCGCGAGCGATGGGAACGGCGCAATGAGTCGGTGGCGTCGACTCTGGGCTCGCTTCCGGTCGTAGACCACATTGACCGCCATTCTGCGGAGCCACCCACCCAAGGCACCGCGTCCGGCGTAACTGGCCAGCTTGCTCCAGGCCCGTACGAAGGTGTCCTGGGTCGCGGTCGCCGCCTCCTGCGGATCGGCGCAGAGCCGCAAACAGAGCCCGTAGACCAGATCGCTGTGGCTGCGGTACAGCTCCTCGAATGCACCCGAGTCGCCGGCCAGACACCGATCGACCAGAATGCGATCGGCGGTCGGTTGCACCGCCGATTGCCCGACCGATTGCGCCGTCGCTGCCGACCGCCGCTGGAGATCCTGGTTACGTGCACTGGCTGGCAAGACGGTTCCTCACTATCTATTCGCGTGACCGGTCGCATGTCGGTTTGACGCTTGCCGCGGCCCGAGGGTTGGAACGCGATCCGGAAAAATATCGAAATCTCGTCCAGACGACTTGACACTATCAGAAAAAGCCTTATTAATAATGACTAGCAATAAGGGGTTACTCCTTGGAAAATAAGACGTTCCAGCGAAATACCCGGCAACGCACCATCATTATTGAAGAGCTTTGCCGCGTACCGAATCATCCAACGGCTGCTGAACTCTACGAAAGAGTGCGCGAACGGTTGCCTCGCATCAGCCTGGGGACCGTCTACCGCAACCTGGAGTTACTCGCCCGCGGTGCCGTGATCGGCAAGCT
>JAUVBS010000147.1 GCA_030591105.1 bacterium
ATGGTATCCTCCTCGGGTCATTCGGGTCATTCGGTGGCCAGCGAGGCCACGATGGTGTCGACGTTGTGCCTGACCATACCGACGTAGGTCCCGGCCGCGGTTCCGGCCTCGCCCAAGGCATCGGAGTAGAGTTGACCGCCGATACCGACGTCGAAACCGTGGGCGCGGACAGCGGCCCGGACCGCCTCGATGGCCCGCGGCGACACCGAGGATTCGACGAACATGGCCGGTATCCGGCGTTCGGCGATGAAGGCGGCCAGGTCTTGCACGTCACCGGTGCCCGCCTCGGTCGCGGTGCTGATACCCTGCAGACCACGGACCTCGATACCGTAGGCGCGTCCGAAGTACTGGAAAGCGTCGTGGGCGGTCACCAGGACGCGACGCGTCGCCGGGACGGTCGCCACCTGTGTGCGTACATACGCGTCGAGCGTGTCTAGCGCGGCGAGGTAATTTTTAGCGGCGTCCTGGTAGAGCGTCGCGTGCTCCGGATCGAGATCGATGAGTGTGTCGCGTACCTGCGCCGCGGCGATCTGCCAGAGCGATACGTCGAGCCACACGTGGGGGTCGTGAGCGCCCGCGAATTCTGGCGGTGAGATCAAGCGGTCAGCGGCGATCGCCTCGCCGACGGCGACGCTGCGCGTGTGACCACGCATGCGGCCGATTACTTCACCCATTTTCGCTTCGAGGTGCAGACCGTTGTAAAATATCACGTCGGCGTTGCGCAGTTTTTCCACATCGCCGGCGCTCGCCTTGTAGAGGTGCGGATCGATACCGGGCCCCATCAGGGTGACCGCGACGACCTGGCCGCGGCCGATGTTGCGTACCAGCTCGCCAACCTGGCCGGTGGTCGAGACGACGCGTAACCGCTCATCGGTGGCTGCGGCGCCCCCGCCGCCGCCGCTGTTGCCACCACTGCCGTCGCCGCCGCAACCGGCCAGACCGACAGTGAGCAACATCGACAACGCCAGCGCCGTCATGACGGTCTCGATGATGAGGAGCCACCCGTGCGTCGGATTACGGGTTGGTTGTGCGGCCGGACCGTGTTCGGGGCGGTCCACAAGATCAAGCCGGCTCGATGGCATCGTCATACCTCCGCGGCAGGTTCCAGACTCAAATCGTTGATGTACCGTACTCGGTCACCCTCCCGATCCGCCACCCGAATCAGCCGGGCCTGCTCGTGCGGACCCGGCGGTCAAAGCAAGCTCGGCACCGGATCTGCCGGTTGCATACCCCGGAAGATCGGAGCCCAGTGCGCAGGCGGGGGCTGCGGACGGAGCAGATCCCGTGCACCGGTCCGCGGCGAAGGCCCTCCGGGGAGCCTTCGCGGGCAGCGCGCCTGGCGGCTCGCGTTTGGCAGCGCTCGTCTGGCGGCTGCCGCTTCCGGGTCCGTTTGGTCTGCCTATACCCGACACGAGGCACAACTGCGTTGTTGCCTATCTGTTGGATTTCCGCGATGATGGCGTGGGGATGACAGGCCCCTTTTTCGTGGCAATCCGCCCCGAATCATGTACCTGATCCGTGTCCGGAGCCAACCATGCGCTGCCCGGTCTGCCAGGTGCCGATGTTCGTGATGGAGAGTCTCGAAATCGAGCTGGATCGCTGCGCCGAGTGCGCTGGGACCTGGTTTGATCGGGACGAACTGGCACTGCTGTTTACCGATGAAAATGGTGACGTGTTGCCGCAAATGGCGGCGCATGAGATCCAAGAATTGCCCGACGCAGCCGTCGATGAGCCGCCAAAACGCTGTCCGATTTGTGGTCGGAAGATGCGCAAGGTGAACATTGGCCCCAGTGCTCGGGTACTGGTCGATGCGTGCTCGCGGGGGCACGGTATCTGGTTTGACGATCGCGAAGTGGAGGATCTGGCGAAGGATCTGTTGAACAACCTGCCGGCTTCTTTCACTGGCTTTTCCGTGTTGGTCCTGGACTTCCTGGGCCGCAGCTGTGGTGGTGTCGAGAGTCACCGCAAAGAGGGAGACAAAGTATGATCCCGTTGCTGGTAATAATCGGTATCTTGATCGTGGTCGGCGCCTGGGTGGTGGGGATCTACAACGGTCTGGTACGCCTGCGCAACCAGGTCAAGGAAGCCTGGGCCCAGGTCGACGTTCAGCTCAAGCGACGCTTCGACTTGATTCCCAATCTGTTGGAGACCGTCAAGGGTTACATGCAACATGAGCGCGAGACGCTCGAGGCGGTGACCCAAGCCCGCGCAGCCGTCGCTGGAGCGACGGGCATGAGCCAGCGCGGCGATGCCGAGGGTGGGCTGACCGCGGCTCTGGGCCGGCTGTTCGCGGTTGCGGAGAGCTACCCCGACTTGAAGGCGAATCAGAACTTTCTCGCCCTGCAGGAGGAGCTGGCGAGCACCGAGAACAAGATCGGTGCGGCCCGCAATTTCTACAACACCGCCGTGATGAGTCTGAACAACAAGGTCGAGATGTTCCCCAGTAACATCATCGCCGGGATGTTCAACTTCACGAAGGATCAGTTCTTCGAGTTGACGGACGAGGGTGAGCGCGAAGCGCCGAAGGTCAATTTTTCCTGAGGCGGCAGCCGGTGACCGGGTCCGTACTCTTCTGAGATGTGTTGCGACCGGTTGGGTCGTCACCGGTCGCAGCGGAGGCTGCGTGTATGTGGGAACAGATCGCGTCGAATAAACGCAAGTCCGTCCTGATGGTGATCACGATGGCGATCCTGCTGGCTGCCGTGGGGTATGTTGGCGGCGAGGCGTGGATCGGTCGCGGCGGTGGTTATTACGGCCTGTTCGCCGCCGGCATCATCTGGCTCGTCATGTCGCTATTCGCATACTTCAGCGGCGACCAGCTCTATCTGCACATGGCGGGTGCGCGCAAGATCAAGAAGGAGGATCTACCGGTTCTGTACAACGTGGTCGAGGAGATGACCATCGCGTCGGGACTGCCGAAGATGCCCGACATCTACGTCATCGATGATCCGGCGCCCAACGCGTTTGCCACCGGACGTAAACCCGAGAATGCGGCGGTGGCGGTCACCGCCGGCCTGTTGCGCATATGCAACCGCGACGAGCTGCAAGGAGTGATCGCCCACGAGATAGGCCACGTACGCAACCGTGACATCTTGCTGATGCTGTTCGCGGGGGTGATGGCCGGCGCGGTCGTATTGCTGGCCGACGCGGGGCTGCGGGGCTTCATCTGGGGCGATGGTGGACGGTCGCGTCGCTCCGACGGCGGTAGTGGCCAGGGGCAAGCGATCATCATGCTCGTCGGCGTCGTACTGATGATCGTCGCACCGCTGATCGCTCACCTGATCTACTTCGCCATTTCCCGCAAGCGAGAGTACCTCGCCGACGCCTCCAGTGCTGTGTTCACGCGCTATCCGGAGGGGTTGGCGTCCGCCCTCGAGAAGATTGCTGCGGCGCCGGACCACATGCCCAAGGTCAGCCGGATGGCGGCGCCGATGTACATCGTCAATCCGCTGAAGATCAAGGGTGATGCGATGGCTAACGCGACCGCGACTCACCCGCCGGTCAACGAGCGCGTCCGCATCTTGCGCGCCATGACCGGCGCGAGTTTCGCCGACTACGACCAGGGCTACCGCCAGATTCACGGTAACGGCAAGGGCAAGGGAGTTGTGCCTCGTTCGGCCATCGACGACGTTCATGCCGGGTCGGCCTTGCGCATCGGTAAGGCCCGCGACCTGTATCGTGCACCGGACGAGCCAACGGAGAGTGTAGCGTCGGGTGAGACCGGCCAGCCGGGTGAGCGGTTAGCCGGTACGGTGGCGGCTGCCGCCATGGCGGCGGCGCTGGCGAGTTCCGCTGGCCAGGCGTCCGCACCAGATGAGGGCGAACCGCCGACCGACGCCGAGTCGCCGCGCCATCAGACCCTCGATCGTGCCCGTGAGGTGGATGATTTTTTCTACCGCCAGGATCAGTACCAGCGACTGGAGTGCCCTTGTGGGGCCGTGCTGAAGATTCCCCCCGGCTTTACCGGTACGCAGGTCGAGTGTCCCCGTTGCGGCACGGTGCATCAGACGTCGGCGTTCGGTTCGTTTGCTCTGCCCGACTAAGTGGTCTTCTTTGGCGACGCGATTGCCCCGCTAATCACGATAGACCGCCTTCACTCCACTCCACGTCTCGCTTTGCGGCGGGCCTTGTGAACTGTCGTTGAAGACGAACACCGGCTCGTCGATGTCGCCGCTGGAGGGGTACATGTTCTGCATCGGGTAGCTCTGATCGCCGTCCCACGTGGCGTAGACCGGCAGGTCATTGCCGAGCGAGCCGCCCGGGGGATTGCTGACCGGGCCGATGGTCAACTCAACCGGTTCGTTTTGACCCAGAATCATCACCTGTACTGTGCTGAGCAAGACGGCTGCAGCCGACGACGGTAGTCCGCCGCCGACCCCGACACTCAGTTCGGGAAAGGAGGCGTAATTGACCGAGTTACCCTCGAAATCGCCCGGCATCAGTAACCCCGGCCCCACCAGCGCCAGCGCGAGTTCCCAGGCGTAGACGCCGCTGGCAACCGAGGGGTCGGTCAGTACCAGATACACCGTGTGGACGCCCTCACCGGCCTGTCCGTAGTCGGTCAATTCGTCCTCTGCAACGTAGAGACCGACGCCATCGGAGATCTGAGCCGACGCGGCGCAGGTCGTTAGCAAGACGGCGCAACAGATAGTGGTAAGGCGCATGATCGCCACCCCCAGGCTACAGATGGTACCGGTCGACGTAGAATCAAGATACGCCAACGCGAGCGATGTTGGAAGTGGAACTCAGTACCGGCGGCTCACCGGACACTCACCCCGCGCGCGAGATGATCGCTGCCACGCGGTCACGCAGGATGCTCACGTGGGTTCCTTCCCAGTAGAGCTGGTCGCAGCTATCGCACAGGTAGTACACGTCGAGCCAGCGGGCTGTCAGCGGGGGGATACGATCTGCGACGTCATGTTTGGCCACCGTCTTCAACTGGCCGTTACACAGCCCGCAGCGTCCGAACAGCTGTACGCTCGCCGCCAACTGGAAACGCTGGAGCACTTCGGTCGCTTGATCGTCGACACCGTTGGCGCGGATCAGCAGGCCAGCGACGATCGCCCGGCGCATCAGGATCGCCCGGCCCCGGCTCAGTAGCACTCTTTCGGTGTTGACCGTACGCCGGGCGACTTCGGGCGGCGACCAATCGGCGCCGTAGGCGACATCGAACCCCATGATACGCAGCAGCCGCGCCAGCTTGCCCAGATGCTGGTCGCACAGGAACCGAGGCTCCCGGAGGTGTTGCGGCGCCGTGGGAAATACATCGAGACACGCGCCGTCACCGACACTGTCGGCCATATCGAGTGGACGACCGGTACTCTCGATGCGACCGATCTCGCAGTGGGGGATTCCGGTCGCTTCGACAGCATCCTTGGCCGAGGTCGGTGCGGGGAGTCGCCGCACGAGCCTATCGGGTGCGAGATGCTTACCACCACCGCGCACCAGCGGCAGCAGGTCACCGTGCAGCCGAAGCGTGACGGTGATCACGGTCCACCTCCTCGCCACGGACCTTCACCAATAATCCGGATTAGCGGCGTGTTTCAGGTAGCAATATCGACAATATAGGCGCGACGCGTTCCGGGTCAAACGGTGGGCGGCAGGTACATCGATTGATCATTCTGGCAGACGTCACTCGATAATCTGGCTCACGTCCGCTGGCGGGTCTTCCGGCCAGTCGAAGACCGGTGGCAGCTCCTGGCAGCAACGCGCCAGGGCGCCGAGGTCTTCCTCTGGCCAGACTTCGATGCGGTCGAAAACGCGAAACAGAGCCACCAACCAGGTGTAAGTGGCCTGCTCGAAAACGGTCAACGACGGTGTCAGGCCGTCGAACGCACGCAGGTCCTGCGGATCGGCGGCGACCGGTCCGGACCAGATCACCCGCTGTTCCAACGGATCGATGACCGCCACGTCGGCGGCCAGCAGGATCACACTGCTGTCGGCGGGGTCGGGCGTGAAGCAGGTCAGCCGCCTCGGTACGACGAGATGTGAGA
>JAUVBS010000142.1 GCA_030591105.1 bacterium
ACGCTCGAGGGCGTGATCCTCGCTGCGACGGCGCGGGGGGATGACCGTGCCGACGGGGCTGAACGTCCGCCCATCGTCCGGCACGATGGGCGGACCGGGATCCGGAGATGGCACCGCATCGAGTTCGTCCAGGCGCGCCCGGACATCGTCGCGGTCGGGCTGCTGTTCGAGGATACGTTCGAGGACTACGCGCGCTTTATCTCGATAGCCCTGGGCGATGTAGATGTCGGCCAGCGTCTTGGTCGCCAGGCCCTGCATCGCAGTCAGGGCCTCGGCCGGCTCGGATTCGGGCGGCGGCGGACTCTCGGGTGGCAGCCCGGTCGCGGCAAACTCGGCCACCACCGAGCCGGAATCGGGAGCCTCGACGTCCAGATCAACGTCGCGGAAACCTGACACATGACCGGGGTCGCCACGCTGGCCTGGCGACGCGATCGTCCCGTGCGTACGCGGGAGCGAGCCATCCCGCCGTCCGATTCGCTTGATCCGGTCCTGGGCATCGGTGTCGTCAGGATCGAGTTCGGTGACACGTTCGTACAGTTGCCGCGCTACCTGCCAGGCCTCACGATCCTGCGCGTCAGAAGCCAGGAGTTTCAGCACGACCAGATTTTCTGAATCGAGTGCCATGACCTTTTGCAGGGTAGCTCGCGCCAGACCGCGGTCACCGGCGTCCAGTTGCGTACGACCTAGTATGACCAACGCGGAAATGTACTCCGGGTGAATCCGGAGCCCATCTTCGAGCAGTCGTAGTGCCTCGTCGAGCCGCCCCACCCGCCGATACAGATCCGCCAGCGGCGCAAAGATGCGCGAGCGCGGATTCAGCTCGTGCTTGCTCCGGAAATAGACGATCTGTTTTTCGAGATCGAGCCCGGGGTCGACCATCGGCAACACCTCGCCGGCAACAGCGGCCGTATAAACCTCAACACAGAACCCGCAGTGTAACGATCACGGGGCGCGTCTGCAAGACGCTTCGCGATCGCCACACGGCTGCTTCCTGATCATTATCGACCAACTGGACCAGGGATTAACATCAGATGAGCCCCAACCAGTCACCAAGTAGAAACCGGAGGCGCCCGACCAGTAGCGTAACGCGTCCCATGACCGTCGAACCGAAAGATGCACCAAAGGTGATCATCAAAAACACGAGACCGATCCTCGCCAGTATGGCGAGTCCGCCGCGGCGCGCCCGCGAAAACGTGAAATAGGCCACGGCGCAAACCGTCCCGACCACGATCAAGATATGATCGAACCGAGCGCTCCAGAGTGCCCCGCTGTCGGCCGTAGCCAACAAGCCGGGCTCGATGGTGGCGGAGATCTGGTTGAGAAAATCCGACCGTAGATAGCGCACCAGGCTGTAACCGACCGTGGTTCCGACGGCAAACGCGGTGGGCCAACGGCTGATCCAGGCCAGTCGGGGCCACAGGCGGCAGAGCATCAACAGGCCGAGGATCAACGGCACGATGACCGCGGGATCTTGCTCCGGTAGCGGCGCATCTGGATTGGTAACCCTCTGGGCGGCTGGCAGCAGCTTGACCACCACATTGGGCCAAAACGTGGTCCAGAAACCGATGACCATCCAGTAGGCGGCCGAAACGCCGACGAATATGTGTTCGGCGATCTTGTACAACGGGTTGTCACGGTACAGAAAACTGAAGACCATCAGCGTCAGTGCCGCACCGATGAACACCTCCAGCGAGTGATGCAACCCGGCGTCGCTCACGACTGATCACCTCCGATGCGGCGCCGACACCAGCGGACCACGATATCGAGGTTACCAAACACCAGAAAGAGCAGGATCAACGTGTGGGCCACCGTTTGCGGCCCCATACCGGCAGCTGCCGGCCGCGGAAAACTGCCCAGTTCGGGGTGCCCGTTCGCCAGCGCCTCCTCGTACTCGGAAGCTCCCTTCAGACCCGCCACGAGTCCGAGTAATTGGCGCGGGAAATACGCCAGGTACTCGGGACTGCCGACCCCCTTGGCGCCACCGGCCGTCGGTACACCGGTGGGATCGCCGCCAAAAAGAATCCACTCTTTCAGACCGGGAGTCCCTCCCGAAAAGCTGACCACCAGCGCGAAATCGGCGAGCGAGTGGATCGACGCCAGCGCTGCCAGATCGGAGATCGCACGCCCCGCCGCGTCCACCGGGTACATGGCCGCCACCTCTTGCACCAGCGCGTTGATCAACATCTCGCCACCGGCCTTGTAGCCAAGTACGGCCCAGTCTTGACCAGCAACCGCCTCGGGAAATTCAATACGGATCACCTGCTCGACGATGTGCGCGATCTGGCTTGGCCCCTCGGGCCACAGCGACATGAAGACGACCGGCAGACCGCGCGCCAACGCGTGCCGGGTGACAGCCAGCGCCATCGGTTCGAGTTCCGGCTCCGATCCCGGACCGTAGTCCACCGACAGCAGTATCGTTGCGCCCGGCGGCAGCTGTTCGATCCGGTCGTACAGCGGTAACAAGAAGAGCGACGGCTGTTCCGGTAGCTCCGGTTCGATCAGGATGGTGACCACCAAGGCAACCACCAGCAGCAGGTACAGCCAGCGGCGGTCCAGATGCGCCAGGCGAGCGAGTAGCCGTGTATCGGTTCGATCCTTCACCGCCGTCCTCCCACCCCACCCCGGTCCAGGCCGAGGATCAGCCGCAGCGACGTGGCCACCACCCCCAATGAGATACCGTTCAAAATTGCCCGCTGGCCGGCCGTATTGGGTACGCGCAGGATCCACATGCTCAGCACGTCCGGGCGCAAAAAAGTCAGCCAATCCGGATAGAGGTCGCCGACGACGACTCCCAGGGGCGTCCGGCCGATCAGTATCACCGTCGCGGCCGCCAGCAGGATGCTCGCCTCGAGCGAACGCAGACGGAAGGAACGGTAAGCGGCCGAGACGACGAAAAAGGCCAGCAACGAAAACAGTGTCGCCTGCAACGGCCCGTACACCGCTTCGAACACCCACGCGAACGCCGTGCCGGCATCGGTGACGGCTCCCTGCCAGCCGGGCGCCCCACCGACTTTCAGCAGTCCGATCACGAGCACGACGGCGAACGAGACCAGGGTGATCACCGAGTACGGCCAATCGCTTCGGCGCTTGGCGACCTTCATGCCGTGCGATTTGATGAGGTTCGCGCCACCGAGCGCAAAGGAGAATACCGCCAGGATGGCGAACCAGACCGAGAAGTTGCGGTCGGCGTAGGCGAGCAGACGCGGTACGAACGGCGCGTCCACACCGGCGGTCGGCTTGACCACGAAACTGGTTGCAATCAGCAGGGTGCCGACCACGGTGATGATGATCCGAGGTATCAGCCGTTTCACCGCCCGATCACCTCGTTTCCAGCAGGCGGAGGAGCGCCTGGAACAACACGGCGGCGGGGGCCCAGTCGGTAACCGCAACTATGATCCCGCAGAGAGCACCGACTGTGATCAGCGCCATCACCAGGTATTTGAGAAAATCCTGTCCACGCAGACTGCCGCACAGTGTCGGGTCACCGGTCAGGTAAGCGCTGGCGGCGAAGAACTCCTCACCGATCAACACGTGGTCACAGGCCGCGACCAGGAACGGCAACTGGTGCGACATGGCGGTGCCGGCCACCTGTACGGCGCCGGCCTGGTTACCCGATTCAGCGATCAGGAGCGATTCGGCGAAAAACGAGCCGAGCAGTAGACAGGCGCCTGGTTTCTCGCGCGCGATCATCCCGTCGACCCTGGCCGCAAAGCCAAACTGGTCATCCGAGACATAGGTCACCAAATCGTCGCTGTAACCGTCGGGCCGCCCCGCCGCAGCATACGCGTCGCGCAGAACCTCGCGAGCCGCGGCCAGCACCAGGCTACGGTCGGTAGGCATTATCAGACGGCACTGTTTGCGAGCAGTCATCGTGCCGACCTGGTCGAGGATCGCCAGGCTGGCGAGCGTCTGGACATCGTCCAGGTCACGGGTACCGGCGATGTAGAACACAGGCCGACCCATCTCCGTCGCCCTGCCGATGATTTCACCGATCGCCTCGACCGCCGGCAACGGACGCAGATAGAATCGCCGACCACCGCGCGCAGCAGCGATGGCGCCGAGTACCGCGACCGCGATCACGACTAGAAATAGCGCCAGATTCCACGCGTCTTGATCAAGCCAACTCGTCTCACTCACCTCCGCTGTGCCGCCGACCTGCCGGCCGTGGCCAGGCGGTCACCTTTCATTACCGTGCTTCAGATCAACTCCACGTTGGCTCGTGGTACGGTCACCCGGCTCCCGGCCTCGAGCCGCACTTCGACCGCCGCGTAAGACCCCCCGCCCGGAAAATAGCGTCGGTCGGTCGCCAGACCGACGACGGTACCGGCCAGGCCGAGATCGTCTGCACCCACCAGGCGAACTCGTCGGCCTACCGCAAGCAAGGCGCGGTCGGAGTCGCTCTCGTGTTCGGCCTTCTCGCGTGAGCCATCGGGAATCGACTGCGCGTCGGCAGTTCCGTTCGCCGCAATGACAATCTCCGGCCGCACTGCGCCGACCCGGACACGTGTCCGGCCCGATACGCTGGCTAGTTCGCCTGCGTGCGCATTCAGCAGTTCAAACGTACTGCGTTCCATCGGTACCGGGCCAAAGCCACCTGTGATCACGACCGTCGGTTTGACGACTTCGTCTCCGGTGATGGCCAAGGTCAGTTCTGAGCCGATGAACGCCGTCAATTCTTCGTCTTCGATACCGCCCGCGATGACCGCCGCCACATTCATCTCGGCAGCGCGTTGTAGCGCCTCCCGATCGGTGCGTCCACCGCCGATCAACACCGCCCCAGACAGTTCAGGCCCGATCATCGCCGCCGTCAGATCGGCTTCGCGTCGGCCCACGACCGCCACCAGAGGCCCGACGACCTCTTGGCCGACCCCCAGCACGCCCTGCACCAGGCTACCGATCCCTTCGATCAAGGCGCCCCGACCCGGATCGACAGCGACGACCGTACCGGCGATAAAAGCGTTCACCTCGAGGGGGTCGGTGTCGCCGGCGATGAGAATCTGTCCGGTACGCTCACTGACCGAGGCCAACCGGCCTGCGACCGGCGCCATACAGCGCGAGCGGAACAGACCGAAAAAACCGGCGGTGCGGGCAATCTCTTCGTCGCGATCGATGCGATCACCGACCTGCTTCAGTAGCGCTGCCGGGACCTCGTGCGGCGGCAGGTCGAGGCTGCGCGCTACGTTCACCGGCGTCAACGCTCCGGTGCGCTCGGCGCGCGCGATGACCGTATCCGGCGCGACCGATTGGCCTTCGTCGACCAGCAATTCCCCCCTGACTGGCAGGCGACGCCACCGGCGGAGGACCAGCCGTTGCGCGACCGCTAACCCGGGATGTCCGGTACCTCGTCCCTTCACGACGCGTCTCCTTCGAGCAGGCCGTAGCCGACGTACCAGTGCCGAACCAACTGCCGACGCGCCAACTCCGCCGACGGCCAAGGCAACGAACGGCCCCGCCCGTCGAAAATCACGCCGGCGTCACCACCGGTCACCAACGCCTCGACCACGACGCCGGGCCCCGCGCCGAAATCGATACCGACACTCGGCCGGATCAACAGCTCGGCGGACTGCCCCTGCGGTAGTTGCCACCGCCAGAGATCGCCCGCGGCAAGCTCGCCTTCGCGGCGCTCGTCATCGGGCAACACGGTGCGCAGTTGTATTTGTGCCAGTACACCTTCGCTGTCGCAGTCGCCGACCGGCGCAACACAACTACCCAGATGGACCAGGCAGTCTCCCTGTAACACTTCGGCGGCGGCGACCGGTGCGACGTTACCCAGTTGTCCCAGGTGCGGCAGCAAGAATTCGGCGTCCATCGCCAGGGCCGTGACACCCTCGGGGCGGCAGGCATCCACGAGTAGCGCCGCGGTCTGGACACGGCGCGGAGCGTGAGCCATGCCGCCGCCGGATCCGATCAATAGACTGACCTCCGCCAAATCGAGACTCTCATCCGGCAGTGCATCCGGACGCAACCGTGCGGCCATGGTCTGTTCACGCCGGGCACCGCTGAGCCGAACCGGAGTCGTGCGGTGTTGAACGAGCGCAAGCCGTACCGCTTCACGGGCTACCGCCTGTTCGATCCAGACGTCTTGTTCGCTGGCCGGCACTGTCGTCGGTCGGAAC
>JAUVBS010000070.1 GCA_030591105.1 bacterium
GATCTGGCTGCGGACGATGATGTGGCTGCGTTCGCGGTCGCCGACGGTCATGACCTCCATGTCGGCCGCACCGCGGGCGCGAGGGAACGCCAGCCGCCGGAAGGCGAGTCGGTCCTCCGGTGAGACCAGAGCGGCCTGCAGATCCGACAGGTCGACGAGCTGAGTGGCGCGCTTGTCCCGTTGCCGTAACAGTTTGTGCAGCAGACGGTCGAAGGCGTCGTGTACCGACCGGGTCGCGTCTTGGAAGTAGGTGTGCCGGAACAGATAGTAGCGGGCGATCTCGTGGTATTGGTCGAGCCGGTAGAGTCGTTTCAGCTCCCCGAGGAGTTCCAACCGCGCGGCCGCCGTGGCCTGGGGATTGACCCGCTGCCATTCGTGGTAACGGGCGAGGGCGCTACGTAGGGGCAGCGGGACATGGTATTGCCTGTCGAGTTCGGTCAGGTACGCCGCTGCCGCCGCCGGTAGTTCGGGATCGAGCCCGGCGTCGCCGCCGTCGCGCAACTCCGTGCCTAGCTCTACGAGGAACTCTCTGGCGCTGTCGATGCCCAGTGCCTCGACACAGGCGTCGAAGATCCAGGTCAACTGCAGATGCTCCTGAACCCACGGGTAGTGGCTGACGGTGTGAGCGTAGAAATTCTTCACCAGCGGTCGTATCAGCGACAATGGTCCGTCATACCGCTGCCAGCCGCTGATACTGTTCAGGGTGCCGCCGCCGCGGAAATCGGGTTCCGGTACGACGATATTCGCCGGCGCGACCATGCCCGGGATGATGCGCCGGCCGCTGTGGTGCCAGCCCCGCAGCACCGTGGCCATGGCCGCGACGAACAGGTGCCGCCAGGAACTGGCCGACGGCAATCGGGTGCCGGGCCCACGTACACTGCTGAACTCGCGGATCCGTTCCCAAACCGTCAGGTCGCTGACGTAAGCGAGCGAGGTCGCGCCCAGTTCGGGGCGGCAGCAGCCGAACGCAGGGAACACCGGCGTACCGTGAGGGTAGCCGCGGATGGCGATCAACCAGAAGATCGTCTCGAGGACGTGCTCTTGATCCAGGTCCTGGCGCATGATCAGTTGTAGGTCGTAGTGCTTACCCGCCCGGGTGTTGATGCTGACCCGGTAGCGTCGATAGTCGGGATGCGAGAGGATCCGCGAGATCCAGATACCACCGGGTTCGATCTCTGCGGGCGACAGCTGGTCGCCTTCGCAAGCCAGCATCACCGACTCGTCGAGGAAGGTGGTTCCGACCAGCACCTCGTTGAGCTTGGTGATTTCCCCCTCGGCCATCCCTTCCTGGTAGGAAATCTTGCTGGCCCACGCTTGCGGATCGTTGCCAGTGTTGCGGCTCGCCAATTCCTGTTCGAACCAGGCGGCCAATTCGTGGAAGTACTGTTCGGCTTGGTGCGCCAGGTCGGGATCCTGATCGTGCAAGGCCCAGCTTACCAATTCCTCGCGCACCGGAGCGTAGTAAGCGGGTTGGTAGCGCGCGAAGTCGGCCAGCAAGCGCAATAGATCGTCGAAGACCCGTCGGCGCGCCGCGTCCGCCGGCCAGGTGAGCTGGGAGCGGTAGCTATCCAGCCGCTGTCGGAAAGCCTGCAGACGACGCGGTTCGATGGCCGATTGGGCGATCGTAGCAATACTTTCCTGATCGAGGAAAGTACGGTTCGATTCGATAAAGGCCGGCAAGAAGCGATGGTAGTCGGGGACCGGTTCGTCGAACACCAGGACCCGGTAGGCGCTGCTACGCACGTCTGCTTCGGGATGATTGGCGAGTGCCTCGAGACGGCGCCGGATCAAGTCGCCCGTGCGGTCACCGGTCTTCCGTAAGTGCTGGGCCAGGGTGGCGACTGCGTTGAGCGCAGCTTCGTGGGGACCGAACAACGCCTGCTGGCACAACGTATCGATCACCGCTAGCTCGGGTACCGGCGGAACGTGGGCCGTCAGTGCGCGGATCTCGCCCTCGGACCGGTCGGGTAACCACACCTGTTCGGCGACCGTCGCGAGCGGTGTGTCCCAGCCAGCCTTGCAGGGGCCAAAAGCCGTGAGCGACGGGTTACCGACCCACAGCAACGGCTGCCGCGCAAACAGGCCCAGGTCGAGGGTGTCACCTGACAGCCGGTATTCCAGGTCGCCGACCAGTAGTCGGTCTCGGGCGCGGTTCAACCGCAGCGTCAGCCGGGACCAGCCCCCGGTATCGACCAGGCCGGACTCGTCGGTCTGGATCGCTCCTTCGAGGATGCCAAGGTCACGGAAGAACCAGCGGGGTATCAGTACGCGTAGGCCTTCCCAGTCCAGTTCGTGCACGTTCGATCGATATAGCTCATCGATGCTATCGGCAAAATTGGTGGCGATCTGCTTGCGGCGATAGGAACCCTTTGGCGTCAGCTCGTCTCGGTCCTGCGCGAAGTCACGCTCGAGCACGACGAAATTAACTACGCGCTCGTAAGGGGCGAGGTTCAGATTGGCTTCGGTGACGATACGCTGGAAATACTCGTGCTCCTCTTCGTCGGTCAGACACGATTCGAGTACTTCGTCACCGCGGTCCGGTACGATCAGCAGCGTGTTGTAGTTGCGTGCGTCGCCGACCAGGAAGGTCCGCTCGATTCCCGGCACGCCGGTAAACTGTGCCTCGACCTTGCGCGGGGCGATGGTCTGGCCGCGGTTGTTCTTGTAGATGTCCTTGATGCGATCGACGATTTCTAACTGCCCGCCGGCGTGCTCGACGAACAGGTCGCCGGTGGCGATCCAGTGGCGGTCCGACGCCGGTTCGGCGACGGTCAGATCGCCCGTCGGTGCTTCTTCGGGCAGGTAACGCGCGACGTAGGGCCCGGCGATGCTCAGTTCACCTTGCGCGGAAAAACGCGTATGAACGCCGGGCAGCGGGATACCGACCGACCCCTCGATGTAGGCGTCGGGCGGGGTCATGGTCAATCCGCCCGTACCCTCGGTCATGCCGAAGCCGCTGCACAACTGTACGCCCATGCGGTGGAAGAAGCGGAACACCTTCGGATCTAGATAACCGGCCGCTGACAACCCCCAACGCAAACGGTCGCCCACCACTGCGGCGAACGTCTCGGCGGGCGATCGGTCGCCCTGTTCGGCTAGCAGAGCGTCGTAACGTTCCTGGATCTGGACCCAGCGCAGGGGAATGCTGATCAAGCCGGTGGGGCGCACCTGACGAAACAGCCGTAGTAACGTGTCGGCCGAAGGGTTGGCCGCGAACACATATGTACCGCCCCAGAAGAGCGCTCCTTGCAGCTCGAGAAAGCGTCCGAAAGTATGATAGAGCGGTAGGTAGCAGAGCTGGATCTCGTTCTGGCCAACGTCGGGCAGGGCGGCCGCCCGTGCGAACCGCTTGGTCACCAGATTGTAAGCGTTGAAGGCGACCCCCTTGGGCCGACCGGTGCTGCCCGAGGTGAACATCACCGTGCAGATGTCGCGGCACCCCAGGCGAGGGCGGCGCGCCAGACGGCGGTCGACTTCGGCGGCCGTTAGCTTGGCGCAGCGTTCGTCCAGCAACCGCACCTCGCGGTGTTCGTCACCGGCGTGAGCCTCGAGGAGCAGTATGGCGAAGGGGACTTCGGCCTGTGCACGCACCTCGGTGAGTTGGGCCACCCGCTGCGCATCGTCGGTCACCACGGTTGTGATCTGCAGCCGGTCGCAGATCCAAAGTATGGTCTCGGTGTTGAAGTGGACGCTCAGCGGTGTGACGAGAATGTCGTGAAGGAGACAGGCCAGATCGGTACACGCGGTGCCGACGCTGTTCTCGGCGAAGATCGCCACGCGCGGCGGTAGCTCCGGATCGGGACGGTCGCCAAGCAGCACGGCCGCGATTTCCCTGATCCGCCGCCGGACCTGACTGTAGCTCCAGCACGCGGCTCCCGGTTCGCCCGATTCGCGTAGCAAAGTCCGGTCGCCGTGTCGATCACAGCGTTGATCGAGCAAGTCGGCGAGACCGTAACCGGTGTGCTCGATCAACGCGAACGTGGTGTCGGCCCAGCGGTAACGAAGGGAGCGATCGCCGAGCGCGTTGAGAAAGCCGGGGAGCCGTGTCTGGTCCAGATAGCGCAGCCAAAACCGGTGGTCGGTCGCTGCGAGATTCTCGTCCGCGATCGCATCTTCCACCGCGGTGAGCAGCGCAGCGGCCGCGGCCGGATCGGGTGTGTCGGCTGCTGTACAGACGTCCAGAGCCGATTGCAGCCGTTCGTGGTCGGTTGCCAAGTGCGGTCGTCTCCAACCGTTGTTGCCCGGGCTGCAGTTACCTACTACCGCTCCGATCCCGAGCCGGGTGTGATCTGGGTTCGCACCCAACGTACTGGAAGTAGCGCTATCGCCAAAGCGGAATCGCTGCCCGCTCCGTGGAATTCACACACGCTCGCGACGGAGATGGCTTTTAGATCGGGCTACGGTTGGGCATCGAGACCGAACGCACGCGTAGCGAGCAGCCGGGCGAGATCACTCAGCCACCCCTCGTCCAGGTTGAGAGCGGAGATACGCTGGAATTCGGTCACGCCGTGGCCGGTGGCCGTCGCAGCCAGGTTACGGTCGAGTACGTGCAAGGTCTCGATGTGTTCGCAGGTAAAGCTGACCGGAACGATGAGCAAGCGACGGCAACCTGCTGCGCCCAGCTGGCGGGTTAGCGCTGCGAGGTCGGGACCGATCCAGCGTACAACCGCCAGCTTGCACTGGAACGCGAGCAAGGGGGAGTCGCCGCCGGACACCTGCTGCCACCACTGGTCGTGATCGCCGAGCGCGGTCGTCAGCGCTTCGTGCGCCGCCTGGACGGTTGCGCGGGTCTGTTCGAGGTAGGGGTCGCCGTGTTTGACGAAATGTTCCGGCAGCGAGTGGGCCGTCCAGACGACGCCGCAGGTGGACGGCTCGTGACCGGCGGCGGCCCAGTCGGTAAGTGCGGAGGCTGTGCGCTTGGCGAGTGCCTGGACGAAACCGGGCAAGAGGTGCCAATCCGGAATCACGTGCAGCGGCAAATGCGGTGCGAGTCGGGCGCAGGTGCGTGTGATCTCACCGAGGATGCTGCCCGAGGTTGCGGTGCTGTATTGGGGGTAGGTCGGCACCACCACCAACTGTCGTACACCGCGGGCCAACAGCGCGCTGACGGTCTCGTCGCTGTAGGGATGCCAGTACCGCATGGCGCATGCCGGCTCTATCTGCAGCTGTGAGCCAGCCAATAACTCGGCGAGTCGCGCCGCCTGTTTCTCGGTCCAAAGGCGTTGGGGTGATCCGCCGCCGAAACCGATGGCTATGTAACGCTGCTTGGCCGCGGCCACGCGCCGACGCACGATCAAGCGTCCGGCCAGACGCCCGAGCCACGGCGGCAGCGGCATGATCGCCGGGTCGGCAAACATGTTGCGCAGGAACGGTTCGACCGCTTCGGGGCCGTCCGGTCCACCCATGCCGCCGAGGATCAAGCCGGTGGGCAGCGCCGGGTCGAGCCGATCCTGACGCCAAGCCTGGCGTTGGTAGTCTGGCATCGTACTCTCTCGCACGTCGATTCGATAACTTACCAGCAACGTTAAATAGTGATACCGAATCGGTTGTCACCAGGCGGTCATGCGGTCTCTTCGCAAATGTGTCTCACCCCATTCGCCCGACAGTGCCCCTCACGGCAACCACCATGGCCACATTTTCGAAGAAATTCCAAATCAATCAGGACGAATCGCTGCTGGCGGCGAGACGATAGCCGACGCCGTGGACCGTCTGGATGAACCGTGGGCGGGCTGGATTGGTCTCGAGATGTTTACGCAGGCTCAGTATGAAATTGTCAACGGTGCGCGTGGTGGGATAAGCGCCGAAACCCCACACGCGATCCAGAATGGTGTCGCGATCGACCGGCTCCCCACGGCGTTCGGCGAGCACCCGCAAGATCATGACCTCTTTCTCCTTCAGCTTGACCGTTCCGTGGGCGGTGTCGGCGGTATAGCGGCGTAGATCGACTGTGCTGTTACCGATGACGAGCTGGTCAGTCACTTGTTGCTGATGCAGCCAGTCTTGCCGTCGGAACATCGACTTGATGCGCGCGAGCAATTCCTGTAGATCGAAAGGTTTGACGATGTAATCGTCGCCGCCCTCCTCGAGTCCGCGGATGCGGTCGTCACCGGCGCTGCGCGCGGTCAAAAACAAGACCGGCACTCGGTCGCCCGCGGCGCGAACTTGGCGGCAGAATTCGAAGCCGTCTTGACCTGGCAGCATCACGTCCAGGAGGATCAGATCGATACCGCCATTACGCCAGAGGTCCAGCCCTTCCTCGGCCGAGCCGGCCAGCAGCGGTTCGAAACCATCCAGTTCGAGGTTGATACGCAGGCCGTCGGCCAGATGAGCATCGTCTTCCACTACGAGTATCCGCCGTTTCATATCTCTTCTCCCGCGTAAACCGGTAGGCTCACGGTGAAGGTGGCCCCTTGTTGCTCGGCACTCTCGAGTTCGATGCGTCCGCCGAGGGTCTCTACGTTACGTTTGACTAGATAGAGCCCCAGGCCGGTTCCGGCACTCTGGTCGCCGCCGGTCGAACTGCTGCCGCTATAGAAACACTCGAATACCTTGGTGTGCAAGCGCCGCGGGATGCCCGGTCCGTCGTCACTGACAGTCAGACGGTGCCAGGTGCCGTCGCGTCGTAGGGTGATCGTTACCCGGGGTGACTCGCCGCCATGGCGCACAGCGTTATGGATCAGGTTGCGCAGTGCCAGATTCAACGTCAGTTCCTGGCCGAGGACGAAGTGACCGGCGGGTAGGTCGCTGCGCACTTGTGTGCGATGGTCGGCGATATATCCGGCAAGGTCGGCCAATACCGTCTGGCACTCCTGTCCCAAATCGAGCCGGCGGCGAGGTTCCTGGCGGAAGGCTTCCTCGTCGCTCAGAGCGAGGACCTGGTTGACCAGCCCTTCGAGTCGCTTGGCATCCTCGACCAGGCGGCTGCGGATACCGACACGTGCCGCGTCGTCGAGGTCCGAACGTGCCAGAGTTTCCGCGTAGAGGCGCAGGCTGGCCAGGGGCGTCTTGAACTCGTGGGTCACTCCGGCGAGGAACAGCTCGCGGGTCCGCTCGAGCGCTTGCTCACGGCGGTGTGCCAGTAGCAGGACGCTGCTGCCGGCGGCGATCAACGCCAGGAAGAATATCCCCTCCCAGATCATCATGTTGCGCCGTCGGCGGGCGTCGTTGTGGATCTTATCTCGGACTTCCGGTGCGATGGTGACGTCGACTCCGTCGGGCGTTTGGCGGTACCGCAGGTGGGGGAATGAGGAGCCGAGTCTGCCCGCGGGATCGGCTGCGATCTCGGGCGAGGTCTGCAGCAAGAAAATGGCGTGCAGACGGTCCGCCGCCAGTTTCTGCAGTTGCGCTTCGGTGCGTGCTTGCGCTTCCTGCGTCAGCAGAATCACCCACCAGACCGCCATCACGATCAGCAGGATCGTCAAGATGATGTATAGCCAGCCGAGGTGACGCCGTACATTCACTTTACTGGTACTCCGCGCCGAGGAACATCACGCTGAAGATGATTGCACCGACCGCCAGCGGCGCGATGAAGCGTAGCGCGGTCATCAGTAGCGGGAAACTCACCATCTTGCCGTGACCCTGCTCGAGTTCATCACGGGCGGTGTCGCGACCGAGGAACCAGCCGACGAAGACGGCGATCAAGAATCCCCCCACCGGCAACAGCCAGTTGGCTGCCAGGTAGTCGAGCGTCGCGAAGAGGCCGCCGGTCGAGGTTTTGCCGAAGGGGTTGAACGACGATAGCGAGGCGTTGCCGCCGAGGCTCAACGCGTTGAGTATGCCGAACAGCGCGATCGCCGCGCCCATGGTCACCGTCGCCCGCTTGCGGGGCCACTTCAGCTCGTCGATGGCGTAGCTCGAGACCACTTCCATCAGGCTGATGGTACTCGTCAACGCGGCGAACGCCACCAGCAAGAAGAAGACACCGGTGACCAGATTGCCGGCGGGCAACTTGACCAAGACCGTCGGTAGCGTGGTGAACAGGATCGTCGCGCTCTGGGTGATCTCCAGGTCGAAGGTGAAGATGATCGAGAACATGATCACGCAGGCCACGATGCCGATCAGCGAATCGATGGCGCAGATCTGGACCACTGATCGCGGGATGGAGGTGTCTTTGCGCATGTAGCTGCCGTAGGTGAGCATCGCGCCCATGCCGAGGCTGAGGGAGAAGAATGCCTGCCCCATCGCCTCAAGGATCGCTCCG
This sequence comes from bacterium, assembly GCA_030591105.1. GTDB lineage: Bacteria > Krumholzibacteriota > Krumholzibacteriia > LZORAL124-64-63 > LZORAL124-64-63 > JAUVBS01. The sequence continues at coordinate 8,201 of JAUVBS010000070.1, forward strand.
GCGCGCAGGCTGCCGAAATCGGGCTTGAACAGGAACTCCATCGCCTGCGCGACCCCCGGTGTGGTCATCGAGTAGATCAC
>JAUVBS010000279.1 GCA_030591105.1 bacterium
ATATTTCATACCGCAAATACGACTCGAGGTTCTGCAACCTCCGGGCACCCCCATACTCCACCGTGCAAAGGCCCCCCGGCGGGCCCCAAAAAACGACAGAAAGGTATTGCTGTTCTGCATTGTCACCGTTCCCCATCGTCGCCTCATTGCACGACTCGCCACCGGCCCGGATCATAGTCGCCGAATTACACCCCTGGGAGCCAAGGAATAGACCCGGCTCTCAGGAAATACGTGATCAAGAATTGGGCTGCCTACACGAACAGCGAGGCCCCAAACTAATTGGCCCGAGGATGACGAAAGGAGCCTCCTTCATCTGGCCACAATAGCTAAACCTCTTGGCACATCGTCCGATAACACCGGTATGGTCGTGAAGAAAGGATATTGGTAGCGGTGCCCGTTCCCGTCGAAACGCAGCATACCGTCGACGAACTGCTCGATCTGGTGTTCCAGGACGAGTTGACAGGCCTCTTTAACCGCAGGTATCTCAACAACCGGATCGGCCGAGATCTCGAAAATACGACAGTCCGCCGACCGTACTCCTTTCTCCTGCTGGACATCGACTTCTTCAAGGCGATCAATGACACGCACGGCCACAGCGGCGGCGATCGGGCGCTGGAGTGCGTCGGTAAGTTGCTGCAGGGCTTCTGCGTCGATGAAGAAGTTGTGGTCCGTTTCGCGGGCGACGAATTTGTCTTCTACCTGCCCGGAGCGTCACCGATAGAAGCCTTGGCCAGGGCCAACGACCTGGTAATGCGGGGCCGGTCGATCTGCATCCCGATCAAGGGCGGATTAGATGAGATTCGGCTGACCTTTTCGGTCGGTGTCGCTTCCTTTCCCGACGAAGGTGAACATTGGGATGAAGTGCTCGACCGAGCGGACCAGGCTCTTTATCGGGCCAAGCGGACCGGTCGTGACCGCGCGGCCGAAGCACCCCCGGCAGGGGAACCGATCACCCGGGGAGATGATCTCTCACAGATCTTCCCCTGCTCAGCGTATATCGGACAAAGCGCGATACTCGACTGGGTGCGGCGTCACTTCGACCGCTGGCAGACGCAAGCGGACGGACCACACGCCCCCGTGTTCCTCTGCACGAGTGAGCACGGAACGGGCAAGACCCGTTTCTTGAGCGAATTCGCCGCCATCGCCAACGACGCCGATATCCCCGTGCTGCACATCGCTGGCGCGCCCGAACTGACCGACGTCTGCTACGGGAGTCTGATCCAGGGACTCATGACGCACATGGGTTCGTTGAACGAGTTACGCGAGCTAGCCGGCGACCATCTTGTCGAGGCCGAACTCGCGCTGTGGGGACGGTTCCTCGATACCTCTGGTGAGGAAGAAGATCCCGTTTCCGAAGAAGCGTCCAGCCGGCTTTTTACCAAGATCCTGCAACTGCTGACCGACCAGACCGGAGCTGTGGTGTTGGTGGACGATGTCGAGTTCGTGGACGAGAGCACGCAGTCGCTCCTCGAGTCGATACACGTCGCCGGCGCTCCGGAGAACCGGCTCTTCATCGTTGCGGCCGGAAGTCCGATCGAAGACGATCAGAGCAGTTCGGCCAACCTGCTGTCCCGACTGAGCCCGCCCGCGATCGAGTTGCACGAGCTGGACGAAGCCGACACACGCAAGATGATCACCGCCATCCTGCCGACGCTTCGGGCGGACGACTTGTTCTACCAGGAGCTGCACCGGGTCAGCCGCGGCAACTTCATGTACATCGAAGAAGCGTTGAAATACCTGATCCAGATCGGTCGACTCGTATTCGAGCGGAGCGCCTGGCAACTGCCTGATCCGCGGCTCGACGATCTACCGGCTAGCTTGCGGGAACTCGTCGCCCGACGACTCGAGCACCTCGATCCCGAGATTCGGGCGATACTGGAAAAATCGTCCGTGGTCGGCCGGGAGATTCGTCCTGAACTGCTGACGGCAGTCGAAGATGCCGATGCCGGTTATACGCTCGATCTGCTGGACAAGGCGCGCAAGCTCGGTTTGCTCGACGGCGGGCGGCTCTGGGAAGACCGCGATTTCCGTTTCCAATACGCCACGGTCAAGGAAGCCGCTTACGACCAGATTCCTGAAGAGGACCGGATCGTCTGGCACAAGCAGATGGCCACGCTGCACGAAACCTTGCGGGATGCACCCGGTTTGCTGAAGCTAGGATCGTTGCAATATCACCTGCTGCGGTCGGACCAAGGAGAACAAGCGCTAGCCGTCAAGCAGCGGCTGGACGGCTTCGTCACGAGTACCAGCACCGGCGCCGGCGGCTCCGGCACCCCGCTGCCGGAGACCTCGCTACCGATAACAAAGCCGAAGTGGCCGAAACCGTCACCGCTTTCCGCCGACGAGCTGACCCTCGCCCTGCGCCTCTTCCAATCGTTCCGGGCGTCCCTGCAGACGGCCCGGCTGTATCCCGCCGAAAGCCGGATCGTCCGGGCGGCGTACGAAGAGCTCCAAACGAATTTCGGGCGGCTGTTCGTCTTCGCCGAATCCCTCGATCTAGCCGAGGCCGACGGCGAGTTGTTGATCAACGGCGAGCAGCGCATGCGCCGAGAAGATGAAAAGACGTTGGTCGACGCGCTGCGCCGCTCCCTGATGAAGGTGGGCCTCACCGGCATCGCCTTCGCGAGAGGAATCACCCTCGTCGAGATCCAGGCCTTGATGGACACCTGGTTGGCCGTACGCAACCTCGAGCAGGAACCCGCCGATGCCTGGCACCTGTTCTGTGCCCGCGAAGACATCGTGCATATCGATATCAACGCCCGTATCTACGTGGCGCTCGACGATGCCATCGTGCCCGTATTCGCCGGTGGCGACGCGACGGAAGAGACGACCGTATCGCCGGAATCCAACGGCGAAATCACCGACATCATCGAACTCTTTCAACGCTGGGCCGGTCAGGACATGCCAGCCGTCGGCGGGGATCTGTCGCGGGAAGAGAAAGCCCATCTGGGCGATCTGCTCTGCAAGGTACGCGAGCTGTTTTTCCCCGATCCAACGTCGGCGTCATCGGCCGAGTCACCGCTCGATCACTCTTTGGACGAACTGGCTGAACTCGTGCCGGAGTTGCCGGACTCGGATCTGCCGACGCCGGATGAAATGACCCAGACCGGAAGTGTCGAACAGTGCGTCGCCGATATCGTATCTGGAAACGCCGTGCGCGAAGCCAGAGGATACCAGCAGCTGGCCCTGCTCGGATCGGAAGCGGCTGAGCCCCTCTACCGCCTGATGACGCGCAGCGAGGACGCCCGGGTCGGACAGGTCGCCGCCGAGTATCTGAAGGCGCTGGAGATCGATCTCGCCCGGCGCATCGCTGGCGATCTGCAGCACAAGACAGATCCGGCGGTGAAGCTCCGCCTGCTGCAGTATGGGGTACCGCTGATCGAGGATCTAGCTCACAAGAAGCAGATCCTCCTGGCTGCCGCCGCACAGGACGCTCAAGCCGCCGCGCTCGAAGCCATCGCCCAGCTGACCGGGGAATATCCGGACGAGGCCGCCCCCATGTTACTGTCGGTCATGCTCGCCTGTTCGGGACCGGTTCAGGTCGAGATATGCATCGCACTGGACCGGATCGGCGATCCGATCTGCATCGAGCCTCTGCTCGTCACGGCAGCTTTGTGGCCCCAGGCAGCCGATGACGCCCAGATCGCGGTCATCGCCCAGGCTTGCCAGACGCTCGGCGGGTTCGACGACCCCGAGATCATCACGCAACTCGCCGCGTTGCTCATCCCGCCATCGCGGCTGCCCTGGAAAAAGACCCCGCCACAGCCAGTGAGAAAAGCGGCGCTCGTCGGTCTCGAGAAGATCGGCAGCGAGCAGGCCCTCGCGATCATCGCGGACTACACGGGCGACGCCGACTCTTGGATCCGTTTGCGGGCCAACCGTATCATGCGGACGGCCCAGC